>CANEUJ010000033.1 GCA_947441745.1 Neisseriaceae bacterium
CAGCCTGAAAGAGTTAAATTACAATATTTAGATCTAGATGCTGCAAGTATTACTAGAAACATTCAAGTATCTGATAAAGATATAGACAGCTATTTAGCCAAAAACCACATTTCAAGCGAACAAGTTGATGCTTCTCACATTCTAATTGAGTTACCAGCTAATGCCGATGCTAAAACTAAAGAAACCACTCATGAGAAAGCACTGAAGATTTTAGTTAAAGTTAAGCAAAACCCTAAAAACTTTGCTAGTCTAGCAAGTCAATATTCTGATGACAGTGGATCTAAGAGTAACGGTGGCGATTTAGGGTACTTTGGTAGAGGTGTTATGGAAAAACCTTTTGAAGATACAGCATTTAGCTTAAAATCTGGTCAGATTAGTAATTTAGTTGAAACCAAGTATGGATATCATATAATCAAGTTAAATTCTATCAAAGGAAATTCAAAAGATGAGATTAGATCTCTTGCATTATCAGAGCTTCAAAAACAACAAGCTGGTACCGTATTACAAAAAGACGTAGACAAGCTAAACGAAATAACTTATAATCAACCATCAAGTCTAGATCCAGCAGCTAAAGCACTTGGTCTAACTATACAAACTACAACTAATTGGGTTAATAAAGGTGATACAACTGGTAATTTCGCTGCAGCTAAAAGTCAAACAGCCATATTTAACCCAGAAGTTATCAGTAAACACAATAATAGTGAAGTTGTAGATTTGGGTAATGGTAGTTATAGGGTTTATCATGTAACGGAGCATGAGTCATCTGTAGTACCAACATTAGACAAAGTAAAAGATCAGATTAGCCAACAACTAAAAACTGAGGCAGCTAGTGGTTTAGCTAGTAATGATGGGCAACAAAAGATTCTAGAATTACAACAAGGTAAACTTAGTCTTAACTTCACAAACCCTGATAAAGTAAATTTACTTAGTCAAAATAAAAATATCAGTGCTAATGCTATTAAGCAAATCTTTGGTACTAATATTACAACACTTCCAGCTTATACTGGTAGTATTGATAGTCAAGGTAATTTTGTAATTTACAAAATTAGTGGTGAAGATATTGATTCTAAGCTTGATGCACAAAATCAACAAAATATAAAAGATTTAGGAAGCTCTGATTCTAATTTAATTTTTGGGGCGTATTTAGGAACATTACGCAGCAAATATGATGTAAGCTACAAAACTGATCGTTTGAACTTACAAAGTAATTAGAATGCTAGACCCTCAAATTGAACAAAACTTGCTTTTTGCAAATCAATTAGATAAAGAGTTTTTACAAAAACAAACCCAAAATCTAATGCAAAAGCAAGTTGATTTTTGTGACTTATACTTACAAAAAACTGCTAGTGAATCCTTTTCGATTGATGAGGGAATTATCAAATCTGGTAGTTTTTCTATTGATGAAGGAATTGGCATTAGGGCGGTTTGCGGGGAAAAAGCTTTTTTGAGCTATTCTAATTCGTTAAACCCCAAGACTATTCATAATCTAGTTCGCGATATTTTTGTTGAACCATCTCCCTCAAAAAAAATAGCACCCAAAATTGAATTAAAAACTCCAAGTATGCTATATACTCGTAATAATCCAATTAGTTTAAGTAGTGGCTTTGAAAAAACTGAGCTATTGGGAAAAATCAATTCTTTTGCACGTAAATTGCCATATGTAAGCAATGTAATAGCCAATCTATCTTTAGAGTATGATGAAATATGTATTGTGCGTGGTGATAACAATATTACTAGTGATATTCGTCCTTTGATACATTTGGGAATTACCATTATTATTAGTAAGAATGGGCAAATCGAAAAAGGTAATAGTGGATGTGGTGGTCGTTACCTAATGAGTAATCTTACTGATGCTATACTAGAATCTAATGTTAATAATGCCTATCAACAAGCTATCCTCAAATCTGAAGCAGTTGTAGCACCAGCAGGTCAAATGTCAGTAGTGCTTGGTAATGCTTGGGCTGGAGTAATTCTTCATGAAGCAGTGGGTCATGGATTAGAGGGCGACTTTAACCGTAAGGGTAGCTCTGCTTTTAGTAATAGAATCGGACAACAAGTAGCCGCAAAAGATGTAACAGTAATAGATGATGGCTCGATACCAAACCGTCGTGGATCTTTAACTATTGATGATGAGGGTAATGCTACTCGTAAGAATGTATTGATTGAAAATGGAGTTTTAAAAGACTATATCTTTGATGAATTAAATGCTCGCCTAATGGGTAGAGAGTCAAGTGGTAATGGACGACGTGAATCATTTAATTGTAGCCCAATGCCTAGAATGACAAATACCTACATGGAAGGTGGCAAGTATAGTCATGATGAGATTATCGCATCCGTTGAGAACGGCTTGTATGCTGAAACTTTTGAAGGCGGTAGTGTAGATATTACATCAGGTCAATTTGTATTTAATGCAAATGTTGCTTGGGTAATAAAAAATGGAAAATTAGCCTACCCTGTCAAAGGCTGTGCCTTAGTCGGTAATGGCCCCGAATGTCTAAAATACGTATCTATGGTAGGTAATAATCCAGAGCTAGATAGCGGTATTGGTAATTGTGGTAAAAATGGACAAACCGTTCCAGTTGGGGTTGGTCAGCCCACAATCAGAATTGATGGTGGTTTGGTAGTTGGTGGTGGCTAAAAAACAAAACTTAAAGACGTCTCCTTGGTCATGGGTACCTACTGCCTATTTTATGGAGGGGTTACCGTTTGTAATGATTATAACGGTATCTTCAATAATGTACAAAAACTTCGGGCTAAGTAATTCTCAGATTACTTACTATACTGGATGGTTGATGCTTCCTTGGTCGATAAAACCTTTATGGGCGTGGTTTATCGAAACTTTCAAAACTAAACGCTGGTGGATTTATGCTATGGAACTAACCTTTGCCAGTAGCTTATTCCTAGTTGCAATATCTCTTCATACCAATTATTATTTTCAACTATCATTAATTGCTTTTGCAATTTGTACATTCGCTTCTGCAAGTCATGATATAGCAGTTGATGGGTTTTATCTGATGAATTTAACTTCAGGAGAGCAATCATTTTTTGTTGGCATGTTAAGTTCGTTCTATCAATCGGCTAAGATCTTTGGGAGCGGTGTTTTGGTTATACTCTCTGGAGTGTTTTTGGCTCATAGCAATCATAATGTAGCCCTATCTTGGAGTGCTGTTATAATAATAGCTACTATACTAGCATTTGCTATTGGTATTTATCATATGAAAGTATTACCTAGGACAGAAGTTACCACTGATAATAAAAATATAAATACTGCTATTCATCAAATTAAAAACATTTTTATTAGTTTATTTAAACTAGATCAAATTTGGATTACGATATTATTTGCTCTAACCTTCCGTCTTGGTGAAACCATGTTGGCTAAAATAGTACCATTATTTATTCTTGATAATAGAAGTAGTGGTGGATTGGGATTTGATAACACTTATGTTGGATTATCTAATATATTTAATTTAGCAGCTATTATAATTGCTGGAATTTTAGGTGGAGTTTTTATTAGTCGTTTTGGTCTGAAGAAATGTTTATGGCCTATGCTTCTTGTTGTAAACATACCGCATATTATTTTTGTATATCTAGCATATGCTAAACCAACAAATCAAATAAGTGTATTGGCACTACAGGCTTTAGAACATTTTACAGCTAATATTTCACTAACTGGATATATGATGGTGCTATTTTATGTAGTACGAGATAGCAAATATAAAACCGCACATTATGCTTTTATAGCAGCTATTATGATGCTAACCAATATGTTACCCTCTATGGCAAGTGGTAGCTTACAAGAGCTTCTTGGATATCGTCATTATTTTGTATTTATATTATTTGCCATGATTCCAAGTGTATTGGTAATCCCCTTTATCAAAATAGACCCTAAATTCGGTATCAAATAATAGGATGAAGACGATGGATGATATTATAAACACTTCAACTCTAAAAGAACAGTTATTAGAATTAATGATGCTAGATATTAGATATTTTGGCAAAGATTCAGATGGCAATTATTTGCCAGTTACTAAGCTACCAATAGAGCTTAAAAACTTTCTTAAAGAATACCCTGTTGGTGGAATAATTCTTTTTCGGGAGAATTTACAAGATATCCATGAAATAAAACAATTAACTAGTGATTTACAAGAAAACTCCTATTTTGGACGCTTTATAAGTATTGATCAAGAAGGTGGTGTCGTGTCACGTATCAAAGGTGCAACAGATACTCCTGGCAATATGGCACTTGGTGCAATCAATGATTATAAAACAACTTCAAAGATAGCCTCTCTTATCGCAAAAGAGCTATCGGCTCTTGGGATAAATTTCAACTTAGCTCCTTGTTTGGATGTTAATAGTAACCATCTTAACCCTATTATTGGAGTTAGATCATTTGGTAGCGATGTAGAGTTGGTTTCAAAACATGGAGCATCTTATATTGAAGGACTTCAAGATGAACAAATTATCTCATGTGCTAAACATTTCCCAGGGCATGGTAATGTCGACTCTGACACTCACTTTGAAGATACGTATTTAAATAGTAGTGTAAATACGATAGCAAATTGTGATTTAAAACCATTTGAAGCCGCAATAAATGTCAATGTTGATTGTATAATGACAGCCCATATAATAGTACCAGATCTTGATAGTAGCAAGATATATTCTAATAAACTAAGCAAATATGTTGATACTCCAGCTACCTTATCTCATACTATCATAAATAGAATCCTTAGAAGTAAGCTTCAATATCAAGGAATAATAATGAGTGACGCCCTAGATATGAAAGCTATTAGCGATAAATTTACCGAAGTTGAAGCTACAATATTAGCTCTTGAATCAGGTATTGATATTATTTTAATGCCAGTACATATTTGGGATACTGAGGGTATTAAAAAGTTTATTAGTTATTTTAATCAAGTACTAGCTATTTGCGAAAACTCTTTTGAATTAAAAGAGCGGATAAAAGAATCCTTAGGGCGTATTTTACAGCTCAAGCATTTTTATACTACAGAAGATTATAGCTTAGACATCATTGGTTGTGAAGCTCACAATAAGTTTGCACAACAAACAGCAAGTAGAGCCATAACGATAAATAAAAACTCCAAAAACATACTACCGCTGCAAACAAATCCTAAAGATAAATTTTTGATTATTTCAACTAAAACCCATCTAGCTGATATCGCACATGATAGTTTAGCCAAACTAGGGCTTGTGGATATAGATTTTCTTGATCTAGATTCAGTAGATAATACTACGAAGATAGAAGATGCTGACAAAATATTGGTACTTACGTATAATCTAACCAAAGTAGATAATAGACTAAATAAGCTTATTAGTAGCCTTAACAACTTGGATAAACCATATATTATGCTTAGCTGTCGTAACCCTTATGATATTTTATACGTAGATAACGTTAGTACTAATGTACTAGTTTATGGTGCAACTGGACTAGATCAAACCAATAATAAAATCAATTACTTCACACTCAATCTAACTGAGGCTATTACTAAACTATTTACTATCTGAGGATTTTTGTTCTGCTGAGATTTTTTTAGCAGCATCACTATCGGGGTATTTTTGATTAATAAGTACAACTGTCTTGGCAGCTGATTTGGTCATTCCAAGTTGCTTTTGTGAAATATAAACAGTTCTAAGTGCATCTGGTGCATTTGGACTATTTGCAAAATCAGTAGCAAGTTTACGCCCAGTAACAATTGCATCTTTGTATTGATTATTGGCAGCATAAGTTACTGCTAAATAATAGGTGGCATTTTGTACAGTCTCTGAGTCTTCTGAAGTAGCAATTATATTTTTTAGTTCTTTAATTGCTTGAGAGAAATTACGACTTTTAATTTTTTTTAATGCAGATTTTAAGTCACCATAAGCTACTTTTGTATCTGAAGCAGAATATTTTACATTATCATCATATGGCTCAGATGCAATTACTTTTCGTGTGCTAGTATCTGCTACAACTGCAGTAGTACCAACACCTTGAATTTGTTGCTCTATGCTTTGGTTAAGCTGATTTTGGGTTGCTTGATAAGTTTTTTGATCATGAGAAATAGTTGATACACTACCGTTTAACTCATCAATTTGATTTTGTAGACTATCTAGTTTATTTAAAACATCAATCATTTTTTGATCAGATATTTTATTATCTATAATCCCTACATTACCTTGAAGCTTATCAAGACGAGCATTAGTATCTGCAATTTGGGCACGAGCTGCATCATCAGCACAACTCAACAAAAAAATGTTTGTCGATAATAAAAGAGCTACTACCAACAAACATTTTTTTTTCATAAATTCTAACCTTATACTGTTTCAATAATTATTATTGAACACCTTCGGCTACAGAACCAGTATAAACATCACCATCAACAATCGGTAATCCATTACTATCTTCGCTGTAACCTGTCGGTTGATCTGCTTTATACATTATATCAGCACGACGATTTTGGGCACGGCTTGCATCAGTGTCATTGGAGTATTTAGGTTTTAGTTTACCATTTGAAGTAGCTTCAACCTGAGCTGAACTAGCCCCACCAGCAATCAAAGCCTTTTTAACTGCATCAGCACGTTTTTGACCTAGTGCCAAATTATATTCTACAGAACCGATATCATCGGTATTACCTTGTACTTGAACTTTAGCTGGAGCTGAAGCAGCTAGGTAGTTACTATTAGCTTTAACAACTCCATTATATCCTTCTTTAATATCATATTCATTGAACCCAAAATATACACTGTTGTGGTTACTTACAACAGGTGCACTTGCAACTTCTGGAGCAGATGCTACAGGCATTGGAGCTGGTTCTGCAACTACTGGCTCAGATACTGCTGCCTCAACAACAGGTGGCTTAGTAGACGAACAAGCAACAACTGCGGCACTAACAATAGAAGCGACTAATAATTTTTTTAACATAATATTTCCCCTAAACAAATTATAAATTTTTATTTTACAACACCGGCATTAGCTGGTGCGGTTACAACTGGTGCATTAGCACTTTCTGTAGGTGCAGGACTAGACTCAGCCTGACCAAACAACATATCACTACTATCTTGTCTACCACCAACAGTTGGGCTATCAGCAATCTCTTGACTGCTAGTGAACCAAGAAGCACAAGATGTTACCGTTATACATACCGCCAATAGAACGAATAGCTTTTTAAGCATAACTGACCTTTCATTATAACACTTAAGGTGACATTTTAACATGAAGATTCTTAAACGTGTCAAAATATTCTAAATTGTTTATTGCCCTGGGTTTCCAAACACTTGATCACTGCTTGACTGCCTGCCACCAACTAACGGGTTATTTTGTTGCCCTCCTCCAGTTTGTCGAGGTCTTTGTCCATCACTCCCAATAATTGGCTGATTCCCAAACTGCTGATGACTACTTTGCTGACGCCCACCAACTAGTGGGTTATTACCATTAATGTCATCACCATAATTATATTTTTGCCCTTTAGTACCTGTAATTGGCTGATTCCCAAACTGTTGATGACTACTTTGCTGACGCCCACCAACTAGTGGGTTATTATCTTGATACGACTGTTGACTGTCATTAACAACCGAGGCACTAGCATTAGCAGCAAAAGCACCAATATTTGATAACACAAGAATTGCTAAAATTATTTTTTTCATTTAGACTTCTCCATAATTATTATGTATAAAATAAAATCCATGATACATAGGTAACTATTTTAGCATAAATATAGTTTCTTGCAACTATTTTTACAATATAATATCTAGACCAGCTAAAATAAGGTATAATGAATACCGCGTATGTGCGTAAATATAAGCTCAGGAGTGGGTAAAAAATGAACAAAAGATTTGGCATAGGGAGATATGTATTTTTTGCTTTAATTGCTGGGTTAATTATTGGTGAGATTATAAGGCTTGGCATATCTAACCAAGAAGTATTAGTTAATATAGCTGAATTTTTAAACATCATATCTGGTCTGTTTATGCGTTTAATCAAGATGATTATCGCACCTTTAGTATTTACAACCTTAGTCGTTGGCATTTCTAAGCTAAGTGATGCTAGTAGCTTAGGACGCTTATTTTTAAAATCAATCATTGTATTTATTGTAGGTACGTTTATTGCAGTTATAATCGGATATACAATTGCAGAAATATTTAAACCAGGTGTCGCTTTAGCTGGGGTTCTTAATAGTACTACACTAAGTAGCCCTAATATCGCCAATGGTATAAACCTCAAATCATTTCTAAACGAAATTGTTCCGTCCGCAATTATGGATAGCTTTGCCAAAAACCAAATTATCCATATTGTGGTTTTTTCAGTATTCTTAGGAATTGCTGGAGTATCTCTTGGTAAATCAGTTGAACCTTTATTTGATATATTTGATATGTTTGGCAAACTAATCTTCAAAGTAACTGACTATATAATGCGTCTAGCTCCAATCGCAGTTTTTTGTTCGGTATGTGCTATGATAGTACAAAATGGGCTTGGGGTATTATCTTCATACGCGTTATATTTACTTGAATTCTACCTAGCTCTTGCTATACTTTGGGTGTTTTTATTAGTTATTGGTTACATTATACTCAAAAAAGATCTATTTCGCCTAATAAAAACTATTGCCGATAGTCTAGGTATTGCTTTTTCTACAACATCTTCGGAATCTGTTCTTCCGCGGGTACTTGAAGAATTAAAAGAATTTGGTGCACATAGTGAGACGGTAGGTTTTGTTATTCCTCTAGGTTATTCCTTTAATCTTATTGGGTCAATAATCAACTGTGTTTTTGCACTAATATTCATCATTCAATTTCATGGTTATAATTTCACAAACTCCCAAAATGCAATAATGATTTTAACTCTAATGATCACCTCTAAAGGTATTGCTGGAGTATCAAGAGCATCTCTGGTGATAATATCTGCAACACTAGCAGCTATGGGGATACCAGAAACAGCAATGTATGTTATCTTCCCAATAGCTAGTTTTACAGATATGGGATATACGGCAACAAGCGTTTTTGGTAATGCATTATCTGCAGCGATTGTGGATAAATGGGAACGCAAACGATAAATGTATTATAATACTATACTTAATAAATATATCCTGATTTAAAAATCTGGATATTTGAAATTTATTTTTTAACGAAAGGTTACATATAATGTCTCTTATTCCTAGTGCTTTTGCAGCTGGCGTATCAACTCCAGCTCCTGGTGGCTTTAACATCATGCAATTTGTGCCTATGTTAGTTATTTTTGTATTGTTTTGGTTCTTACTAATCCGACCCCAACAAAAAAAAGCTAAAGCTCATAGCCTAATGGTAGCAGAATTACAAAAAGGTGATGAGGTTCTAACTAATAGTGGAATCTTGGGACGTGTTAATAAAGTTACTGAACAATTTGTACTATTGGAAATCGCTAACAATGTTATTATCAGTGTACAAAAAGCAACTGTAGGATCTAAAGTTGAAAAAGGTACTTTAGATAAAACACAACAATAAATTATAAGTAGCATTTAATATGACAAAATACCCTCTTTGGAAATACCTATTAATTACTCTTGCAGTAGTTATAGGATTAGTATACACCATCCCTAACTTTTATAGTGAAGTGCCAGCAGTACAAATCTCTAATCCACATGCAGCCGTTTCTATTAATACAGCTACACTTAGCTCTATCGAAACTAACCTAGCTAGTAATGATTTAACTCCTAGTGGTGAAGTTTTTGATGGCAAAACATTAAAACTAAAGTTTAATGATACTGATAGTCAGCTAAAAGCTCGGGACATTATCCAAAAACAACTTGGAGATAGTTATATTGTAGCACTTAATTTAGTATCTAGAAGCCCAAACTTCCTAAGCAAAATCAATGCTAATCCAATGTTTTTCGGGTTAGACTTAAGAGGTGGGGTTCATTTGCTATTAGAAGTCGACATGAATGCTGCTATTAAAAAAACTCTTGATAAATATTCTAGTGATATTAAACGTACTCTTCGTAATAATCAAACTAGATTTGGTGCAGTTAATATCAATGATAATAGCATTGTAATTCAGTTTCGTGATACTGCCTCAGCTTCTGATGCTGCAACTTTACTAAAAAAACATTTACCCAATATAGCTCTTACAGCAGATGGCAACAACAATCTAGAAGCTATTATTTCACCTACTGAAATGGATAAAATCAAAGAAGCGGCTATAAAACAAAATATGTTGATTTTACATAACAGGGTTAATGAACTAGGTGTTGCCGAACCAATTATCCAACAAGAAGGCACTAACCGTATAATGGTTGAATTACCGGGGCTACAGGATACAGCACGTGCTAAAGACATCCTAGGACGTACAGCCACTCTTGAAGTCAGAATGGTTAATGATGATCAAAGCGATAGAAGTGCTGCCATAGCTGGTAATATTCCAAGCAATCAAGTTCTTCTTGATGATATAGGACAAAATGGTGCTATAACCAAGATTTTGGTTAAAAAAGACGTAGAACTAACAGGGGATAATATTACTGATGCCCAACCAGGGTTTGATGAAAACGGTACTCCTTCGGTTAATATACGCCTTGATAGTACTGGTTCGTCTATATTCAAACAAGTAACAGGTGAAAATATCGGTAAGCGTATGGCTATGATATTAGTTGATAATGGCAAAAGTGACGTAGTAACTGCTCCTGTTATCAGAACCGAAATCGGTGGTGGGCAAGTACAAATTTCTGGAGCTATGACTACCGAACAAGCTAACGATACTGCACTATTATTACGTTCTGGCTCATTAGCAGCACCCATGAATATAGTTGAAGAGCGTACAGTTGGTCCATCATTGGGTCGTGAAAATATCGCTAAAGGGTTTCACTCAGTATTGTGGGGTTTTGTAGCTATTGCATTGTTCACTATTATCTACTACCAGGTATTTGGTGTGATTTCTGTAATTTCTCTTGCTGTAAATCTACTTCTATTGATATCAGCACTATCAATGCTTCAAGCAACACTCACTTTACCAGGGATTGCAGCTATTGCCCTAGCTCTTGGTATGGCAATTGACTCTAACGTCCTAATCAATGAGCGGATTCGAGAAGAACTACGCCACGGACGTAAGCCACATATTGCAGTCGAGTCTGGATATGAACATGCTTGGGCAACTATTATTGATTCAAATGTGACAACACTTATAGCAGGTCTCGCATTATTAGCTTTTGGATCTGGGCCAATAAAAGGCTTTGCAGTAGTACATTGTCTTGGTATACTTACTTCGATGTTTAGTGCCGTATTAGTTTCTCGTGGGATTGTTGCATTATTATATGCTAATCGCCGTATTAATAAATTACATATATAGGGGATTATATAGCAATGGAATTTTTTAAGATAAAAAAAGATATACCTTTTATGTCATATGGCAAATTAACAACCAGTATCTCGTTACTGACTTTTATTTTAGCCATATTTTTCTTATTTTCACGCGGACTAAATTTATCAGTGGAATTCACTGGTGGTACTTTAATGGAAGTATCGTACTCCCAATCAGTTGATTCAAATAAAATCCGTACTATTCTAACTAATAACAACCTAGAGGCTTCAACAGTCCAAAATATCGGCAGTAGCAATAATCTAATGATACGTTTGCCCAATAAAAATGGTATGAATTCAGCTACTTTATCAAATGAAGTATATAATTTGATTAGTACAGCTGCTCCTAATGCCCAACTTAAAAGTGTTGAATTTATCGGCCCTCAAGTAGGACAAGACCTAGTAACAAATGGCTTACTTGCTATATTATTCGTATGTATTGGTATTATGGGTTATTTGGCTATTCGTTTTGAATGGCGTTTTGCAGTAGCAGCCATAATTGCTAATATGCATGATGTAGTGATTATCCTTGGTTTCTTTGCAATCTTTCAATGGGAGTTTTCGCTAACTGTATTAGCTGCAATACTTGCGGTACTTGGTTATTCGGTTAATGAGTCTGTTGTAGTATTTGACAGAATTCGTGAGAATTTCAGGACTATTCGTGGTGGAAGCGTATCTAATATAATAAATAACGCGATTACTGCTACAATGAGCAGGACAATAATCACGCATGGATGCACTGAAATGATGGTATTATCAATGTTATTATTTGGTGGGACAAGCTTACATAATTTTGCTCTAGCCTTAACTATTGGTATTTTATTTGGTATTTATTCGTCAGTTCTAGTAGCTTCACCTCTACTTATGTGGTTTGGAGTTGATAGAACAAACCTAGTAAAATCACCAAAACGTAAAGAAGAAGCTGTAGTTTAATATTATCAGAACTTTAACTTGATATAGGACAGATACCATGGAATTTATTCATCTAATTTTGCATCTTGATAAATATCTTGGCGATGTAGTTAATCAATACCATAACTTCTTTTATGTAATTTTATTTCTTGTGATATTTGCCGAAACAGGACTTGTGGTTACCCCTTTTCTACCAGGGGACTCATTATTATTTTTTGCTGGTGGTTTATCTGCTAGTGGGCATTTGGACTTTGCTATTTTAGCTTCAGTGATTTTCTTTGCTGCATTTTTAGGTGACAATAATAACTTCATGATTGGTAAATTTCTAGGTGAAGCATTATTTAAAAACCCAAATTCCAAGATATTTAGACGTGATATTCTACATAAAACCCATGATTTTTATGAACGTCATGGTAGGAAAACTGTCATTATTGCTCGCTTCATACCACTAGTTCGCACCTTTGCACCATTTGTTGCTGGGGTTGGGCATATGAAATATACTAGATTTATTGGTTTTAGCCTTGTTGGTTCATTTTTATGGGTTAGTATATTTCTTGGTGGTGGCTATTTATTTGGTAATATCCCCTTTGTAAAAGAGCACTTATCACTAATTATTATATTGGTGATGTTTATATCAATATTGCCAATATTTAAGATGATATACGATGAAATAAAAATTAAGAAAAACTAGGTCAAGGACATAGTGAGTTCATCATCCCAAACAAGAACTTTTTGCTGTTTCATTAACCTAGGTCATCCCAAACAAGAACTTTTTGCTGTTTCATTAACCTAGGTCATCCC
>CANEUJ010000034.1 GCA_947441745.1 Neisseriaceae bacterium
ATGTTGATTTACTTGATTTGCTTGTTGGGCCTGTTGAATCAGTGCAAAGTTATATAGCTACACAAGCCAGAAATATTGATGTAGAGGATAGTGGCGTTTTAGCTCTTAAATGGCGTAATGGCGCACTTGGTACTATGAATGTATCTATGCTTACCTATCCTAAAAACCTAGAAGGCTCTATCACTATTTTGGGTGAGAAGGGAACGGTCAGAGTTGGTGGTTTGGCGGTAAATGAAATACTAGTTTGGGATTTTGCGGACAAATATCCTGAAGACGAAAAAATTAAAAACGCTAATTATACTACTACTTCGGTATATGGGTTTGGGCATCCGATTTATTATGAAAACGTTATTAAATCATTACAAGGTTATGAAGAGCCACATACTGATGGGCGTGAAGGGCTCAAATCATTGGAGCTTTTAATAGCTATTTATCTATCAGCTCGTGATGGTAAGAAAATTTCATTACCATTAGATTATTAATCATTTAGGTATAATATGATGCAAAAAATTGCTTTAATAACAGGTGTAAATGGTCAAGATGGATCGTATTTGGCTGAACTCTTAATTGAAAAAGGTTATGAAGTGCATGGCATATTACGCCGTAGCTCTATATTTAATACCGCACGAATTGAACATCTATATATTGATGATTTAGTTGAAGATATGCATAAAAAGCGTAAACTAACGCTTCATTATGGTGATATGACTGACTCCTCTTCATTAATTAGAATTATTCAGGAAGTAAAGCCTGATGAGATTTATAATCTAGCAGCCCAGTCGCATGTTAAAGTATCTTTTGAAATACCTGAATATACCGCAAACTCTGATGCTATTGGTACTCTTCGTATACTTGAAGCTATACGTATTTTGGCACTCGAGAAAAAAACACGTATTTATCAAGCTTCAACTTCAGAGCTATATGGAATGGTACAAGAAATACCTCAAAGTGAAACTACACCATTTTATCCACGTAGTCCTTATGCAGTTGCGAAACAATATGCTTTTTGGATTACCAAAAACTACCGTGAAGCTTATGGAATGTATGCGGTTAATGGTATATTGTTTAATCATGAATCAGAGCGTCGTGGTGAAACATTTGTTACGCGTAAAATCACCTTAGCAGTAGCTAATATCAAAAATGGTCATCAGAAGAAATTGTATCTCGGTAATCTAGACTCTCTTCGTGATTGGGGATATGCTAAAGACTATGTAGAATGTATGTGGTTGATGCTGCAACATGATACCCCAGAGGATTTTGTAATTGCAACTGGTGAGCAACATTCAGTTCGTGAGTTTGCGAGTTTGGCTTTTAAAGAGGTTGGGATAGATATTATTTGGAATGGTATTGGTATCAACGAAGTAGGGGTGAATAAAGCAACTAAGGAAGTATTAGTTGAGATTGATCCAAAGTATTTTAGACCAACAGAAGTAGAGACATTGCTTGGTAATCCAGCAAAAGCGAAAAAACTACTTGGATGGAATCCATCCAAAACGTCGCTTGAAGAACTCGTGAAGATTATGGTAAAACATGACCTTGATTATGTTGAAAAACAAAAACTACTAAGATATTAGTATGAATAAGAATAGTAAGATATATATAGCAGGTCACCGAGGATTAGTTGGTAGTAGCATTCTACGAAATCTTGAAGCTAATTGCCATACTAATTTGATTACTCGAACTCATACTGAACTTGATTTGACGTGCCAAAGTTCTGTGGCAGAATTTTTTGCTCAAGAAAAACCTGAATATGTATTTTTAGCGGCTGCCAAAGTAGGTGGAATATATGCTAATAATCACTATAGAGCAGACTTTATATACCAAAACCTACAAATTCAAAATAATATAATTCATCAAAGCTACCGTAATAGTGTTAAAAAACTCTTGTTTCTTGGTAGTAGTTGTATTTATCCTAAAAATGCACCACAACCGCTAAAAGAAGATTCTTTATTAACTGGGGAGCTTGAATATACTAATGAGCCATATGCTATTGCTAAAATAGCTGGAATAAAGATGTGTGAGAGCTATAATTTACAATATGGTACTAATTTTATATCAGTAATGCCAACAAACTTATATGGTTCAAATGATAATTTTGATCTTGAAAACTCTCATGTATTACCAGCAATGATTCGGAAAATCTATCTAGCAAAATTATTATATGAAGATAATTATGCAGAAATCGCCAAAAATTTAGATTTAAGTTTGGATGCTTTAGATATTAATGAGTTAAAGAACAACTTATTAAAGTATGGAATTCATAAAATAAACAATCAAACTGTATTAAAACTTTGGGGAAGTGGCACTCCTTATCGTGAGTTTTTACATGTTGATGATATGGCTGATGCTTGTGTATTTGTAATGAATAGTATTGATTTTAATGATTTATCTAAGAATATGAAAGATATTAAAAATACTCATATCAATATTGGTACTGGGGTAGATCTAACTATCAAAGATTTAGCATTAATTATTAAAGAAGAAATTGGGTTTCAAGGTCAACTTGAATTTGATGCTTCAAAACCTGATGGCACACTCAAAAAATTACAAGATGTATCAAAGTTGCAGTCTCTCGGGTGGGAACATAAAATAGATCTAAAAGATGGTATAAGAGATACTATTAAATGGTATTTAGAAGATAAATGAGTATAGCAGCTAAAATAAATAGAATAACAAATAGTGAAGCTGCTCTAAATGCTGCTTGGCAACTTTTTGAGCGTGTTGTTGGCTTAGGTTGTTCGTTTATAGCTTCTGTTTTTGTGATTAGATATTTTGCTCCAGCTGACTATGGTGTATTTGCTTATGCTTCAAGTTATGTAACTTTATTTTCATCATTAACTACCTTGGGGCTTCAATCAATAGCAGTTAGGGAGATGGTCAAACAAAAAACTGCAACCGAAGTAATTATGGGTTCATCCTTCATTATTATGCTAATAGGTTCATTAATTGCACTGATTTTGGCAGTAAGTGGAGCGATATTAAGCCATGAAAAATCTACTGTAACATTGGTTGTGTTAATTTATTGTCTTGTAAATATAGTAAGCTCTTTATCAGTTATTAATTATTATTTTCAGGCGCAGTTAAAGACAAGATATATTGCGTACGTTATGCTAGTTCAAGATATAATTGATATTAGTATCAGATTATGCATGGTACATTTTAAAGCACAATTATTAAGTTTTGCTGTGTTAGGTTTGGTTGAATCTATAATTGCAAATCTAATAATATTTATAATATTTAAAAATTTCAGTAAATTAGCAAAATGGAAATTAAATTTAAAGATTATAAAATATTTATTGCATCAATCAATTCCATTAGCTCTTGCAGGAGCTATGGTGAGTCTTTATATGAGGCTTGATCAAGTGATGATTGAGTATTTTTGTGGACTAAAAGCTGTTGCTGAGTATAGTGTTGGTGTAAAATTAATTGAAATTTTTTATATGTTACCAGTAATTATTGTACCAAATATTTTTCCTTTAATTATTAAAGCCCATGAGAGATCTATTGAAGAGTTTGAAGTTAAAATTATGAAGGTTTATAAATGTTCTATATTAGTATCATTATTTTTAGCAACTTTAGTAAGCATTTTCGGAGGTGATTTGATTCATTTTCTATATGGTGATAAGTATAAAGAATCTGAGTTGATATTTCAAGTTGGGATATGGTGCATTGTCCCCGTATATTTAGGTGTTTTTTCTGGTTTATGGACTCAAACACTTGAACTTCAGAAATATTCCATATTTAATACGTTTTGTGGATTAATAACTTGTGTGATATTAAACTTTATATTGATTCCACTATATGGAATAATTGGTGCTATAATTGCAACTATTATCGCACAATTTGTAGCATCAATTTTTGCTCAAATTTTTATTAATAAAACCAGACATAATTGTTTTTTAATTATACATTCAGTATTTAATTGATAAATTACAGATTTATTTAATGATTTAGGTGTGTTAGAATGAAAATAGCAGTAATCGGAACAGGCTACGTTGGATTGGTTCAAGGTGTTATCCTTGCTGAATTTGGTATGAATGTAATTTGTGTAGACTTAGAGCAAAATAAGATTGACTCTTTAAATAAAGGTATAGTTCCAATATATGAGCCTGGCTTAAAAGAGATAATGGATAAAAATGTTGAAGCTGGACGGCTTAAATTTACAACTGAGGTATCAAGCGCTATAAAAGATAGTCAAGTTATTTTTATTGCTGTAGGTACACCTCCCCAAGAAGATGGATCTGCTGATCTTAAGCATGTAATTAGTGTTGCTAAGGATATTGGGCAAAATCTTGATGATTATAAAGTAGTAATAAATAAATCTACGGTTCCAGTTGGTACGGGAGAACTGGTTAAAAATACTATAAGTCACGAGCTTAATCTAAGAGCTACTAATATAGACTTTGATGTAGCTTCTAATCCTGAGTTTTTACAAGAGGGTAAAGCAGTACAAGGATGTTTAAATCCAGATAGAGTTGTATTAGGTGTCGAATCTAATCGAGCACTAGATATATTAAATAAAGTGTATCATGCTCTTAGAGTCCGCCAGGTGCCATTTATTGTAACAGATATAAAGTCTGCTGAAATGATTAAGTATGCATCAAATGCTTTTTTGGCGGTCAAAATTTCTTTCATAAACGAAATGTCACGTTTGGCTGAAACTGTTGGAGCAAACACATCTGATATAGCTTATGGGATGGGGTTAGATGCACGAATTGCACCAGAATTTCTTCAATGCGGTCCTGGTTATGGTGGATCATGCTTTCCTAAAGATACATTAGCAATTGTAAATATTGCAAAAAAAAATAATGAGTCATTAAAGATTATTGAAGCAGCCATTGAAGCAAATGTATTACAAAAACAGCACATGATACAAAAAATCATTACTAATATGGGTGACTTGACTAATAAAAAAATTACAGTTTTAGGATTATCTTTTAAACCTGATACTGACGATATGCGTGATGCACCAGCACTTGATATCATTCCAGCACTTATAAAAAATGGTGCTACAATTCATACATATTGCCCTCAAGGGATGAGAGAAACTAAATGGCGTTTATCTGAGTATGCTGATAGAATTACTTATTTTGATAATGAATATAGTGCTTGTGAAAATGCTGATGCATTGGTAATCATGACACAGTGGAATCAATTTAGTATTTTGGATTTAGATAAAATTAAGCATGGAATGCGAGATAATTATTTATTTGATCTTCGTAACATATTTGTTACAGATAATAATGTACGTAACATATTTAAGTATTTTCCAGTAGGGCAAAAGTAAGTGAAAAAAATATTGGTAACTGGGGGAGCCGGGTTTCTGGGGTCAAACTTATGTAAAAGGCTTCATGATGAAGATAATTATATATATTGTTTGGATAATCTTTATACTGGACGCATGAAGAATATTGCTAGCTTAAAAGGTGAGAGTGATTTTGAGTTTATTAATCATGATATAACTAAACCAATAGATTTAGATGTTGATGAGATATATAATCTAGCATGTCCAGCAAGCCCACCTCATTATCAAAAAGATCCTATTTATACTTTAAATACCTGCTATTTAGGTACTTTAAATATGTTAAATCTAGCTCGGAAGAATAATGCTAAAATTCTTCAAGCTAGTACTTCAGAAATTTATGGTGATCCCTTAGTTCATCCACAAGTAGAAGATTATCGTGGTAATGTGAATCCTATAGGGATACGTGCGTGTTACGATGAGGGTAAGCGTATTGGTGAGACATTGTGTTTTGATTTTTATCGTCAATATCAAACTAAGATAAAAGTGATTAGAATCTTTAATACCTATGGGCCGAATATGGATCCAGCTGATGGGCGAGTAGTTAGTAATTTTATTATTCAAGCACTACAAAATAAGGATATAACCATATACGGAGATGGTAGCCAAACTAGAAGTTTTTGTTATGTAGATGATTTGATTAGTGGCATGATAAAAATTATGGCAATAGATAATCAGTTTACAGGCCCTGTGAACCTTGGTAACCCAGATGAGTTTACAGTGTCAGAATTGGCAGAAAAAGTTATAAAACTTACTCAAAGTAACAGTAAAATTGTATATCTACAATTACCATCTGATGATCCACTTCAGCGAAAACCAGTGATTAGCCTAGCAAAACGAGAATTTAATTGGGAGCCAAAAGTTAATCTTGAGAATGGTTTGATTGAAGCTATTAAATATTTTAAACAGGAGCTTAATATCTAGCTATGCAAGAATTTATTCCACCTAAGCCATTTGAAACCGCAGTGCTATTTTTAGTATTTAATCGATTAGATACTGCTAAAGAAGTATTTGCTGAAATTAAAAAAGCTAAACCGCCGAGACTTTATATTGCTTCAGATGGAGCAAGGGAAGTTAAACATGGTGAGTCAGATATTGTAAATGCGGTGCGTAATTATATTTTGGATAATATTGATTGGGATTGTGAAGTTAAAACTTTATTTCGCGACCAAAATCTTGGTTGTAAATATGCGGTTAGTTCTGCAATAACCTGGTTTTTTGATAATGAAGAGCAGGGTATTATATTAGAGGATGATTGCTTACCAAGTCAGAGCTTTTTTTGGTATTGCGAAGAATTATTAAATAAATATAAGAATAATGATAAAGTTAAGGTTATTTCAGGAGATAACCGCTTTGATCAATTAACTAAAAATTCAAGCGAACTGTATTCATTTATGTCATATGCTTTAATTTGGGGGTGGGCATCATGGAGAAGAGTATGGCAAAGCTATGATGTTGAATTAACTTCAATTTCTGAACCTGAGTTTTTAAATAGCAAATTCTATAAGAATAAACGTAGAAGAGTAAGAAGATATTGGTTAAAGATTTTTAGAGAAATGAAAAGTAATAAGCCAATTAATACATGGGACTACCAATTATCTTTTTCTATTTTTATTAGAGATGGAGTTTGTATAGTTCCTAATACAAACTTAATTTCAAATATAGGGTTTGGTGATGGGGCAACCCACACTTTACAATCCGATGGGCTTAGTAGCAATTATCCGCGTAAAGAGATCAACTTAAGAAAAAAACACCTAGAAAAAATACATATCAATCATAAACTAGAATATATATTTGAAAATGCATGTGCTATTGATTTACCTTTTATGGCAAGAGTTATTCGCAAGATAATATTCTTGTATAATAAACTATAATTACTAATATCAAATGAAATTAAAACGTAAAATTTATTTATTTGTAGAATACTTATTAATTAGAGCTATATCTTTATTTGGTTTTAAAAAGATAATATGTGGAGTTGCAGTTATTCGTCTTGATGCTATTGGTGATTATATATTATTTAGAAATTTTTTATATGAGTTAAAACAATCTTCAAAATTTGCTGATTTACCAGTTACCCTCATTGGCAATAAAGCATGGAAGAGTATAGCAGAAACATTTGATAATAAGATAGTAGATAGTTTTATCTGGTTAGATCGTAATCAGATTTGGGATAGTAAGAAATGTCGTATTTCAAAATTAATCAAACTCGTGCGAATAAAATATGAATATATAATTATGCCTACTTATTCTAGGGATTTTGCTGGTGATAGTTTAGTGAAGGTAATGAATGCAAAGCATAAGATGACTTCACTTGGTGATTTGTCTAACATTAGTAATAATGAAAAAAGAGTTACCGACACATACTATACTGAAATATTACCAGCAACTTCAGAAATTTTGTTTGAGTTTGAAAGAAATAGAGAGTTTTTTCAAAATTTATTAGGTTTAAAATTAAATACAAAATTTTTGATTAAACCTGTAGAAACTAAGTTTCATAATCAATTTGCAAATTATATTGTGTTATTTATTGGTGCTAGCTCTAATAAAAGAAGGTGGAGTATTTCCAATTTTAATAGTTTAGCAATATGGTTAAATGAAGTTTATGGTGTAAATGTAGTTATTTGTGGCTCAATTAATGATGTTAGCTCAGGTAATATGGTCATAGATATGCCATTCATATATAATTTAATTGGTAAAACTAGTTTAGTTGAAATTATAGACATCTTATCGAATGCTAAACTTGTTGTTTCAAATGAGACTTCAATACCTCATATATGTGTTGCAGTTAATGTTAAAGTATTTGTAATATATAATGGTAATCATTTTGGAAGGTTTACACCTTATCCAGGTAATTTAACAGATAAATATTATCCTATATATCATCCTCAAATTGAAAAAAATTTGGATGACTATAAATACCTTTCTAATCGATATGGCTATGGTTCGAATTTAGACATTAATGACATTACAATTGAGCAAGTAAAAAATAAAATAATGGGAAATATAGATGTTACAAAATAACTACCAACCACTAATAAGCATTATTACCGTATGCTTTAATAGTGAAAAAACTATAAGACAAACGATTGAGTCTGTCCTTAATCAAACATACTCAAATATTGAGTATGTTATTGTTGATGGAAAATCAAAAGATAATACTTTAGAAATTATAAAAGAATATGAAGAGAAGTTTATAGACAAAGGAGTTATTTATCGCTATGTCTCAGAGCCAGATAAGGGTATTTATGATGCTATGAATAAAGGTATCAATATGGCAAATGGTGAATGGGTTGGAATTATCAATAGCGATGATTGGTATGAAGTTGATGCTTGTAAAAATGTAATAGACACAGTTGCTTCAGATACAATGGTAGCCTATGGTATTTGTGCCATGCATGAATATTTGAATGGGCAGTACCATTTTTCTGGAGTGATGCAACATTCACCAGAGGCTATGTATTATTATAATTATGATATGGCCCATCCGGCAGTATTTATTAGAAATGAAGTATATAAAAGCTATAAGTTTTATTTAGGCTATAAAATTGCAGCTGATGTGGATTTATTAATGCGTATCTTTAAAGCTGGATTTAAGAATAAATTTATTCCGTATATTTTATCCAACTATAGATGTGATGGAATCAGTGGGCAACAAAAGTTTTTATCTTCCAAAGAAAATTTGGAGGTTAGATTTTCGCATCATAGAATTAGTTTGCTTCATTATATCAAGCGGAAAATAGTTCTTTATTTAAAATTTGCTATTCGTTATTAAATTATAAGAGTATGTAAATGAAAAAACTTCTTTTTGTTTGGCAAGATTTAAATCATGGTGGCGGTGAAACATCGCTTATAAATTTAATCAACAAATTAAATGACAAATACAGCATAACAGTTTTATGCTTAGATTGTATAAATAAATATCAAGTTCCTGAAAGTATTAATCTAATATTTCTAGCAGAACCATCAAATAATAAAATAGTTAAAATATATCATAAAATATTATTTTTTTTCAAGTGGGTAAATCTATCCCGCAAACATGACTTACAAATAATTAATGAGGCTGCAACTTTTTCGGTTATGGCTTGGTTGGTAAGTATTCTCTTACGGAAAAAGTATTTTTTATGGGAGCATAGTTGTAGAAGTGAAATGACATCAGGTGGTGGTTTTATTTCACGTAAGATTTATAAAACCGCATTATTAAAGGCAGATTGTATTGTATGTGTCAGTAATTATTGTGCTAATTCCCTACATGAGTATGTTGGTAACACAATGTATAATACGAAAGTTATTCATAATATATTATATTTTCAAGCGGTTAGCAATGAAAAGCTTTTATTAGAAAATACTATCAATATATGTGCTGTTGGTAGAATTACCCATGAGAAAAATTTTCCATTACTAATAAATGCTTTAGCACAAGTAATTCCAGAAATTAGTAAAAGGGTACATTTATATATTTGTGGTAGAAAAGATGATGAAGATTTAATAACTAATTTGATTAAAACTTTAAATCTACAACATTATGTAACTTTAACTGGGCATGTAAATAATATACTATCTTATATAAATCAATGTGATATATTTATATCTTCGTCAAATAGTGAGTCGTGGTCACTTGCCGTTTGTGAGGCTTTATATTGTAACAAAGCTGTTATAGCTACTAGAACAGGTGCTACAGAAGTTTTGGAGAATGGTAAATATGGGATTGTTGTAGAGAAAAGAAATCAAGAAGAGTTAGCAAAGGCATTAACTATGTTAATAAATGATGGTTCTCTTCGTGAGAGTTATGCTAAAAATAGCAAAAATGCTTTAAAAAGATTTGATCAAGGAATTGCTATTGATAAATGGTGTAAATTAATTGAGAGCCGTATATCATGAATAATAATGATGAGCTTAACTATGGGTATTTGTCTCATAATATTCTGTATAAACTCTATCGAATCATTGATTTTATTGGTTATAGGGTAATACGTAGAAAGCCATTTATAAATACAGGGAATAGGTTATTATTTATTAACTTGGGATTGATTGGAGACTTGATTTTATTTCGTTATACGATTGGAGACTTTCTCAAATTTGATTATAAAGTTGATATTTTGATACAAAATGAATATAGATTCTTATTTAAGGATCTATATAATGTTAATATAATTACAGTTCAAAATTATAAAGACCGAAAAATTGTATCAGGGTTTTTTAAAATATTAAATGCTCTTAAAAGTTTTAAAAATAAGTATGATACTTGTTGTCACTTTAGAGCTTATCTTGGAACTGGCATACTGTCGGCATGTTTATCTAGAGTTGCAACAAATTATATTGGCTACGGAACTTCAGGTTTTGGGTTTTTATTAAATAAACGTGTAGAATGGTTGGCTAATACTCATGAAACTAATCATATATTAAGTATTTTACAAGTTCTAGAACCATCTTATAATTCAATTAATGTAGATGTTTTTGATGTAATGGGCAATAATAACTTATTTAATAAGTTTGGATTAATTAAACAACAGTATATTATAATTCATCCAACTTCACAAAATGTACAAAAGAATATTCCTCAAGCAATGCTAAATTGTACTTTAAAATACCTTCTTGAAAATAGTTCGCTCAAGGTAGTGTTTGTTGGTGTTATTAATGAAATTAGTTATGTTCGTGAGTGTTTGGATAATATAGATTTATCTCGGGTTATAATTACTAATGGTGAGATTGGATTATTTGATGTGCGATTCTTAGTTGCTAATGCTGTTTTACTGATTGGTATTGATAGCAGTATTGCACATTTATCAAGTGCATTAAAATTACCTAAAATTATTCTTTGGCATCGACTAAATTCATTCACGCAATGGAAACCATTAGGAGATAATTTTATTATAATTAATGAATGGTCTAATGATTTGGCATTAGTTAATGCTGTTCGACAATTAAATAAATTTTGAAAAGGTGAATTTTAGTGTATAAATTATCTATAGCATGTGATGTTCTAGTGATTCAGCCTCTCAAGAAGTTTATGGAGCTATTGTCAAATCTATTGTTGCTAATGAAATTAACTTCCTTTAATTCATTCTATAATTACATTATATAAAAAACTATTTATTAGATAATTACTTATGAAACAAAAACGAATATTATTAATCAAACGTGGTGCGATGGGCGATATCCTTATGACGAGCCCATTGATTAGGCAGTTACGTCAAAACTATCCTAATAGTCAAATAGATTACTGTCTAGCAAAACCATTTGAATCAGTACTCTTTAAAAATCAAAACCTTAACAACATTATTGCACTGGACGATAAAGTATTTACTATTAAAGGTATATTAAAATTTATAAAGTTTTTATTATCAATACGCCACAAATATGACTATGTTTTTATCCTAGACAAACATTGGTATTTCAATATTATGTCAAGGGTAATAGGTGCGACTACTATTGGGTTTTGTCGTGATAGATTATCAAAACTATTATTATCAAAAAGTGTTGAGTATAATAATGTAAATCGTTATCAAGTACTTTATTATCTTGATTTACTAAATGCCAGTAACTTAACAGTTCCAAATTATGAAGATATCAATTTAGATTTGGCTATTAGTAATGGTGATAAATTAAATGTAGCTAACAAGTTATCAGAGCTACAAATTGATAGGTATATTGTTATTGTAAATAGTGGTGGCAATAATCAGTACGAAACCAGTGGGATTAGGATGTTACCTGAAGAGAAAGTTTTACAATTAATTAAGATACTACTTGATAGGGGGCTTAAGCTTATTTTACTAGGTGGTAATCAAGATAAAGAAAACTATGCTCATTATATTAATGTACTAAACAATCATGAGAGTCTATATAATTTTGCAGGTGTTCTAAGTCTTGCCTCTTCAGCTTGGTTGATAAAAAAAGCTGAACATTTTTATACAACAGATTGTGGGGCAATGCATTTGGGCGTTGCTATGAAAATATATGCTAAGATGACAGCTTTTTTTGGGCCAACTAATCCACGACATATTATACCCCTTGAGTATCTGAATCGTGCGTTTTGGAACGATGAATCAATATATGACCCTAATTATCAGCTATATGGTAATATAAATTCTAAACATCATAGGTTTTTTAATAATATAGATATTAATTACAAATGATATAATTGTGGTTGCTAAATAATTAAAGTGATAAGATAAAATAATGTATAAAATTGCAATAGTAACCGATTGGTTAGTGACTGTAGGTGGTGCTGAGAAGGTTCTCGAACAGCTTTTACAATGTTATCCCGAAGCTGATGTATACAGTTTGGTAGATTTTATACCAAATGACAAGCGTGATGTTATCCATAACAAAAAAGTAACAACATCATTTATACAAAAACTTCCTTTTGCAAAAACTAAGTACCGTATGTATTTACCATTAATGACATTAGCTGTAGAACAGTTTGATTTATCTAAATATGATTTAGTTATTTCAAGCTCTCATTCTGTTGCTAAGGGGGTTATTACAGGTCCTGATCAATTACATATTTGTTATTGTCATACGCCAATGCGGTATGCTTGGGATTTACAGCATCAATATTTAAAAAGCAGTGGTTTAACAACTGGACTAA
>CANEUJ010000035.1 GCA_947441745.1 Neisseriaceae bacterium
AATTACTTTGGCAAAAAACCCTAGTTTAGCTAACCGTCGTTTAGCTTTTGACCGTATTCGCGACCGTGATATGGTGGTTAAGTTATTTGATGTATTAGGCCCTCGTTATACAGAGCGCCCTGGTGGATATACCCGTGTACTTAAATACGGTTTCCGCAATGGCGATAATGCACCTCGTGCCTTCATTGAATTGGTAGACAGACCTGCTGATTCTGAAATCGTTGAAGATGCAGCTGCTGAATAAGTATTCAGTTTGACTCCAAAAAAGGCAATTTATAAATAAATTGCCTTTTTTAAATTTTATTAATAATCCTACGTCATTCATAATAGTTTTTTACCAATGCTATCCAATAATTTTTTGAATATCACCATAATAAAATCATCTAAAAGTTAAGCTAATTAGCTGGATTATCATCTCTCCTAATATTTACTCCAAACAATTATGGCAAGTACTATTAATGTAGTTAATTGCAATAATTACCAAGGTATTTCATAATATATCACAGTAAATCAGTCTGATATTGACTATAGGGAATTGTGGATATTTGCTTTAAATGTGTGCTAAAATGTTATTTACATGGTTAAAGATCAGCTCAAAGCTTTTTCTTCCTTATGGATAAACAGTTATAAAAAATTAACTGAGATTCCTGAGTCAAACACTATTTCACAATAAATAAGATGAAACCTGGGATTGAACTAAATACTGAAATTAAAATATACTTTATCCACATTATAATGAATAAAAATTCGAATGAATAATTAACTTTTGATAATGATTCTAATAACTATATAACGAGAGTACAAAAAATACTGAGGTTTTTATGAAATATTTAACCCAACATTCAGAATATAATCTTTCAAAGAGGTTAAATCTGGAGAATCTATGCCAATTAATTTGCAAATTGGCTGGAGTAGTTTTAAAGGAGGTTTAGCATATTGGCAAAGACTTACGTTAATTTAATTGGATACTTGTGCTATTTATTAAAGCTTAAGTATCAGTAATGATTTTTAAGGAACATAAAATGAAAACAGATAAAGATTTATATGAAGATATAAAAGAAAAACTGGATTTTGAACCTGGAATAGATTCACAAAATCTTACATATTCCGCATATAATGGAATAGTTACTATAAATGGTACTGTTCGTAGCTACTTAGAAAAACAGGCAGTTAAACATACAATTTATAATGTAGCTGGAGTAAAAGGAATAGCTGACGAAACGGTAATTGAATCTAAATCAGTATTAAAACCAAGCGATAAAGATATTGTAACAGCTGCAATACATATCCTTGATTGGGATGCAACATTAGCTGGGAGTGATATTAAGGTTACATCTGAAAAAGGTGTAGTAATTTTGAATGGGGTAGTGCCATGGTATTTTCAGAAGCGTAACGCTGAACAAGCAATACGATATTTGGATGGGGTTGTTTATATTAATAACTTAATAGTTGTGAAACCAGTATTGGCTATTGGTACTACACCAGAAGTAAAAGAAAAAATTAAAAGAGAGTTTGAGCGACATGCGTTAATAGACGCAAGGAGCATATCTGTAGAGATTGTGGGAGCTGTTATTACTCTTAAAGGGCATGTCCAGTCATGGGCAGAGTATAAAGAAGCTTCGCATATTGCTTGGTCAATACCAGGGGTATCACAGGTTGATAACCAAATAAAAATTTCTATTGATGATTAATTAATTTATATAATATAAGGAGAATTATTATGTCAAAATTTTCAAAATGGTTTGATTTTAAACATAAATATCCTGTTCCGGTAAGTTGTTTGAATGAACAAATATTACCACCTTTTTATAATTTTCAACGGGAGTCTGGTAATATGTATCAAAGTTTTTATCACTGCTTACCAAACCTTACAGTAAGTTACAGTAATCTGAACATCAATCCTTTGGTTGATATAGTCGAAGATGAAAATAATTTTAAAGTAGAGGTTGAAATGCCAGGTGTTGATGAGAAAGATATTAAAGTATCAATTAGTGACAACATACTAACAATTACAGCCTATAAGGAAACATCTAGCAAGGATGAAGGTAAAAGCTATGTTATACGTGAAATTGGCTATGGTTCCTATGAAAGAAATATTCAGTTACCAGAAAATGCGGATCTTGATCAGGCAGAATCTAGTTTCAAAAAAGGTATGCTTTGGGTGACATTGCCCAAAAAGGTTATAAATAAAAGTAAGGCTCGAGAATTAGAAATCAAAAAGTCTTAATAGTTTTATAAGGTAATACTACATGAGTTTTATCATGTGGTATTTAGCTATTAGAAGTATCTAAGAAAGTTATATGAGCTTTTAGTTTGCTTTAAAAAACTTGGTATAGTGAATTTTAATTATCCAAGCTTGAGTAAAGATAAATACATTAATAATAATTCAATTAGGAGAATAGTTATGAAAAGAGTTGAAAATAAAGTTGCAGTTGTAACTGGTGGTGCATTAGGTATTGGGGAAGCGTGTTGCTTACTCTTAGCCAAACATGGTGCCAAGGTTGCTGTTACAGATATTAAGGATGATGAAGGTAAAAAGCTAGTTGCAAAAATTAAAGCTACTGGTGGCGATGCCGAGTTTTGGCACATGGATACTACGAATGAAGAAGAAGTTAAAAATGTTCTATCAAATATTAAAACTAAATTTGGTAAGCTAGATATACTGGTTAATAATGCTGGTATTGCGGGGGTTAATAAACCGACTCATGAAATTACTTCTGAAGAGTGGGATAAAGTAATGTTAGTAAATGTGAAGGGGGTATTTTACTGTACCAAATATGCAATCCCTTTTATGCAGGAGAATGGTTGTGGGAGTATAATTAATCTTTCTTCTATTTATGGGGTTATTAGTGCTCCTGATATACCACCATACCACGCATCGAAATGGGCGGTACGTGGAATGAGCAAAACTGATGCTTTGTTATATGCTAAAGATAAAATAAGGGTTAACTCAATTCACCCTGGGTTTATTGATACCCCTTTGGTTGAAGATTTGGCTAAGCATCAGCTAGTAGGCTTAGAAGTTTTTAAAAAAGAAACTGCTGCATTACATCCATTGGGTCATATGGGTGAACCAGATGATATTGCCTATGGGGTATTATATCTAGCATCAGACGAATCTAAATTTGTAACTGGAAGTGAGCTCATAA
The DNA here is from genome assembly GCA_947441745.1 of Neisseriaceae bacterium. Classification (GTDB taxonomy): domain Bacteria; phylum Pseudomonadota; class Gammaproteobacteria; order Burkholderiales; family UBA11063; genus Aquella. Next base: position 3,150 of record CANEUJ010000035.1, read on the forward strand.
TTGATGGTGGATATACCGCTAAATAAAATAATCTTACTAAGCTTGCCTTATCTAATTTAGAAATACTTATTTAAGGTAGAGCTTGGTTTTGTAAGTTATAATTTAATTACTTACCTTTTAGAAGAGTTATACGAAAACTTAAAGCTTTTAATAAAGTAAAGATGATGATTACCATACATATATAGCCAAATTATTGTATAATATCGTTCATTAGTTTGGATGAGAATTATGGGTAGATTTATCAAATTAAATTGGATAGCTTATTGTGTGCTAATTTTTGTAGTTAGTCGCATAATTATGCTCTATCAGTTTCAACTGGCGAATGAAATATTGGTACATGGTCATAAAGAATTCTTTGCGGCAATGTGTAAATGGGATTGTCAATGGTATTTGACCATTATCAACGATGGTTATGATTTGGCTCCTCGTACAACTCCAAAACTCTGGAAAGGTTTAGCCAACTGGGCTTTCTTCCCATTATATCCATATGTTGTTAAGATTTTGGTTGCAATTACCAAAATATCAGCGGTAAAAGTAGGAATAGTTCTTAATCAATTTATCGTATTATTAGCGTTAATGACATTTTATAAATACCTAAAACTATTTGTTAATGAATTAAACAGTCGTTTTGGGGTGGTGTTATTAGCATTTTCACCTTTTAGTGTTTATTTCACATCTTTATACACCGAAGCATTATTTTTGCTTCTATCATTATTGTCTTTTTATTATATGCGTACGAATAGATTGATTTTATCAGCACTATGTGGTGGCTTTTTATCGGCGACACGTCCACTTGGGGTGATGTTTAGCTTGCCATTTTTGGGGCATCAGTTATTACATACCAAATTTACTGTTAAATCAGTAATAAAAATTATACTCTTATTTTTTATCTCTATTTGTGGGTTATTGATATATATGTATTATTTACAAGTTCATGTATCTGATTATTTGGCGTTTCAACATATTCAAAAAGGTTGGGGTAGGCATGGTTTTGATACTCAAAACCCAGTAAACCAATTGATTAAATGGGCAAATGATACTCATAATTTTTTATTTTTTTCTATATCAGTTGCAATATCTATTTATTTATTATTTAAAAAACATTTTGCCGAAGCCCTATTTAATCTACTTTGTATATTACCAGGTGCTCTTACTGGAACCATGATGTCTGAAGGGCGTTTTTGTGGTACATTATTTACTCTATATTTTGGGGTGGTAATATTAGCTAGAAAATCGAATAGTCTAAAACTAACCCTAGCTTTAGTTTTTATATTATTTTATACTTCTTATTTTCTTTATTGGATGGCTCATTCCAAATTTTTAATCTAGGACTTTTAATGTTAAAAACTATATTTTATCCAGCTCATATTAATGCAAATGCCAAAATAGTTGAATTTAGTGGTTGGCAAATGCCAATTAGTTATGGTTCACAAATTAAAGAGCATGAAGCGGTTCGTACCAATGCAGGTATGTTTGATGTATCGCATATGGCAATAACTGATATTCATGGAACTGATGCTAAGGTGTTTTTACAATATCTTATTAGTAATGATGTTGCTAAATTAGAAAAATCTGGTGTAGGTAAGGCTTTATATTCTGGAATGTTAAATCATGATGGCGGTGTTATTGATGATTTGATAGTTTATTATACTGATTTTGGATATAGATTAGTTACTAATGCTGGTACTTATGTTAAAGATATGGCTTGGATAAAAGAACAATCCAGTAAATTTAATATTGAATTAAAAGAACGTAAAGATTTGGCAATTCTTGCAGTACAAGGGCCAAATGCAATAAATATAGTATCTAAGATTAAACCACATTTGGATGGTAAATTAGTTAGTTTAAAACCATTTAGTTCATTAGAAGATAATGGTACTTTTTATGCTAGAACTGGCTATACGGGAGAAGATGGTCTTGAAATAATGATTCCAGTAGCGGATGCTCTTACTTTATGGCAGCAATTATACCAATCAGGGGTAGTGCCTTGTGGTCTTGGGGCACGGGATACTCTTCGTCTCGAAGCGGGGATGAATCTGTATGGACATGATATGGATGAAACTATTAGCCCATCTCTTTGTAATATGGATTGGGTCGTTGATCTAAAAGATGAATCGCGAGATTTTATAGGTAAAGATGCATATATTAAGTTTAATGCTTTGGGTGTTAAGTCGCATCAAGTAGGTTTGGTTATGGAAGGGCGTGGTGTTCTTCGTGAAGGTCAAAAGGTAGTATCTAATAATCAAGAGGTTGGAGTGATTACTAGCGGTACTTTTTCGCCAACGCTTAAGATATCAATAGCAATAGCACGTATTGAACAACAAGTTACAGGATATGCTTCTGTAAATGTTCGGGGCAATTTGGAGCCTGTTAGAATTGTAAAAGTACCATTCGTTAGAAATGGTAAACAAGTATTTTAAGGAGTTAGTTTATGTATAATGATAATTTTAAATTTGTAGATACCCATGAGTGGGTTAGTTCTCTTAATGGTGATGTAGTAACTGTTGGTATTACGCACCATGCTCAAGAGTTATTAGGTGATTTAGTTTATATTGAATTGCCTACAGTTGGTCAGTCAATTGGTTTTAATGATGTCGTTGGAGTTGTTGAGTCAGTTAAGGCGGCGTCAGACTTATATTCACCAGTTAGCGGTACCGTTACTGAACTAAATGAAGCTGTAGTTAATGATCCAACACTAGCTAATACTGCACCTCATACAGATGGATGGTTATTTCGGGTTAAGTTAGATAATGTTTCACAATTAGATGGTTTAATGACAGCAGAACAATATAAAGTAGCTATCGGCGCTTAAATTTAAGAGAGCATGGATTCCAAACTCTCTGTAAGACAGCAAAAGGTTCATGTTTGGAATGACGGAGTTAGTCATCGAAGCATTTAAATTTAAAGTCATTCCAGCACTTAAATCGTCATCGAAGCAACTAAAGCCGTGTCATCCCAGCGCTATTAAACGTCATCCCAGCGAAGGCTGGGATCCATGCTCTTGCTCTAAAATGACAGAGTAACATTACAATATAAGGTATATTTTCATGAGTTTTATTTCACGTCACATTGGCTCTAAGCTTCACGAACAGCAAGCAATGCTACAGCACTTAGGTTATAAAGATTTAGATGGTTTTATTAAAGCAGTTATCCCGTCTGATTTGTTTAGTAATACTGGTACAACAGGTGCTAGCACTGTTTCAGAATATAAAGCATTACAACAAATAGGTACAATTGCGAGTAAAAATAAACTTTTCAAAAACTATATTGGGATGGGGTATTACGAGACTATAACCCCCTCAGTGATTAAGCGTAATGTATTAGAAAATCCTGGTTGGTATACTGCTTATACGCCATATCAAGCTGAGATTTCTCAAGGTCGTTTGGAAGCTCTCCTAAATTACCAACAAATGGTTATGGATTTAACTGGTTTTGATTTGGCAAATGCTTCACTTCTTGATGAAGCTACAGCTGCTGCTGAGAGTATGCTTATGTCACAAAGAGTTAATCCTTCTAAGAGTGACAAATTTTTTGTATCAAATAATGTATTACCACAAACCCTTGATGTAATAAAAACTCGTGCGAAATATGCTGGTATTGAAGTGGTAGTGGGTGATGTAGAGTCATTTGATGCTATTGAGTTTTATGGGGCTTTGATACAAAACCCTGGGTTTAATGGTGAAATAAAAGATTATACTTCTATTATTGCTCGTGCTAAGGATACTAATCCAAAGCTTGTGGTTACTATGGCTTGTGATATTATGAGTTTGGTATTATTCAAGTCAGCAAAAGATCAAGGAGCTGACATAGCAGTTGGTAGTACACAGCGTTTTGGAATTCCTCTTGGTTTTGGTGGGCCACACGCTGCTTATATGGCAACAAATGACGCAAATAAACGTAATATGCCGGGTAGAATTATTGGTTTATCAGTAGATTCTAAAGGTAAAAAATCGCTACGTATGTCCTTACAAACGAGAGAGCAACATATTAGACGTGAGAAAGCAACTTCTAATATTTGTACCGCTCAAGTTTTATTAGCTAACATGGCAGGTTTTTATGCTGCATATCATGGTAGTAGTGGCTTAAAAGCAATTGCGAATAAAATTCACCACTTAACTTTAATTTTAGCTAATCATTTAAAATCAGCAGGATTTAATTTAGGGTCTCATGAATTGATTTTTGATACCATTGTTGTTAATACTGATAAAGCTGATGCAGTTTATGCTAAACTAATTGAAGCTGGTTATCTAGTTGGACACAATGGTCATATGCTTGTAATATCACTTGGTGAAACTACAGAGGTTGAAGATATTGAAGTTATAATCAAATGTTTTACTGATAAAGTTACAGTTTTAGATCATGCTAATGAAATTGTACCATTATTGGTAAAATATAATAGCCTGTATCGTTCTGATGAGGTTCTTAGTCACAAAGTGTTTAATACCCATAACAGTGAAACCCAAATGATGCGTTATTTAAAATATCTTGAAAATAAAGATATATCTTTGGTTCATTCAATGATTCCTCTTGGTTCTTGTACGATGAAATTGAACGCGGCTAGTGAATTAGAGCCAGTATCTTGGGCAGGATTTGCAAATGTGCATCCATTTGCACCCACTAAATATGTTGCAGGATATATGGAGCTTGCTTCTGACTTAGAGGAGCAGTTAAAAGCTATTACTGGATTTGATGCGGTATCATTACAGCCAAACTCTGGTGCTCAGGGTGAGTATGCAGGGATATTAACAATTCGTCGCTATCAAGAAAGCGTTGGGCAATCATATCGTAATATCTGTCTAATCCCAAAGTCAGCTCATGGAACAAATCCAGCAACAGCTCAGATGATGGGCTTAGAAGTAGTGGTAGTTGATTGTGATACAGATGGTAATATTAATGTGTCTGATCTAGAGCAAAAAGCTATTTTGCATAAAGATAATCTATCTTGTCTAATGGTAACTTATCCATCTACTCATGGAGTATTTGAAACTGCTATTAAAACCATTTGTCAGATTATTCATGCTAATGGTGGTCAAGTGTATATGGATGGTGCTAATCTAAATGCACAGGTTGGGTTGGTAAAACCAGCAGAGCTTGGTGCTGATGTACTACATAGTAATTTACATAAAACGTTTTGTATTCCTCATGGTGGTGGCGGTCCTGGTATGGGGCCAATTGGTTGTAAATCACATTTAGCACCGTTTTTGCCAGACCATCATCACACTCATTCAGACATAAAAGATGTTTATGCGGTTAATGCTGCACCTTATGGCAGTGCATCTATACTTCCAATTACGTGGATGTATATCACTATGATGGGGGAATATGGGTTAGCATTAGCAACTAAGATTGCGATTTTAAATGCTAACTATATAGCAAGTAAGCTAAATCATGCATTTCCTGTATTATATACTGGGGTTAATGGCTTGGTTGCTCATGAGTGTATTATTGACTTACGCTCCTTAAAAGCGGAGACTGGTATTACTGAAGTTGATATCGCTAAGCGTTTAATGGATTATGGTTTCCATTCACCAACAATGTCGTTCCCAGTTCCAGGGACTTTGATGATAGAGCCGACCGAAAGTGAAGCTCTTGATGAATTAGATCGTTTTATTTCAGCGATGTTAAGTATTCATGCCGAAGTAATGCAGGTAAAAGATGGTGGTTTTGATAAACTAAATAATCCACTAAAAAATGCACCGCATACAATGTCAGATATTATTAGTTGGGATAAGCCATATACTATAGAAGTAGGTTGCTTCCCGCTCGAGTATCTCAAAAAGAGTAAGATTTTTCCGACGGTAAATCGGATTGATGATGCTCATGGAGATCGTAATTTTATGTGTAATTGCTTCGATTTCAATAGTTAAATACGTCATCCTAGCACTTTTTCAGGTCACCACTAGCTCATTTCGTCATCGAAGCAGCAGGCTGGGATCCATGCCATTGTTCTAATATGCGTATTAGAGCATGGGTTCCAAACTCGTGACGAAACAGCATCTACAATCGTCATCCCAGCGGAGGCTGGGATCCATGCTCTTGCCCTAATATGCGTATTAGAGCATGGGTTCCAAACTCGTGACGAAACAGCATCTACAATCGTCATCCCAGCGGAGGCTGGGATCCATGCTCTTGCCCTACTAAATACCATTAAAAAAATAGCAACGAAGAATTAATAATAAAACTACCCCTGGTTAGATTTGTGAATGATTCTTATTCTCATGTATAATCATTGCTTGATTTATACATTGAATAGGAGAGAATCATGTCTCATAAATTAAATAGAAAAATAACCGCTATTGCTTTAACGATGTGTTTATCAGCAAAAAGTTTTGGAGCTGCTACAAGTGATGATGCATTTAGCAAAAAACATATTGTGACCAATCAGGCAGTTATGCTAAGCGAAGATCCAGGGCCATGGTTTTGGGTCATTGACATTACAAAAGACTTAGCAATGAGCTATTTAGGTGGATTGATTGCTAGTGATAGTGTTGACATGCTTAAATTAGAACAGCAAAACGCTCAAATTTTGAAAGATTTGCAAGAGCAGAAGGAGATGTTGCAGTCACTATTGGGGGATGTTGTAGTTAAGCAAATTGGTGTTCAAAATGATGATTTTGTAGATACCAAATCTGAGTTTGTAGCTGCAATCAAAACTTTTGGGTATCAATCACAAAATTATCCATTTTATAATAAATTTAGGCGGGATCACCCAGAGTTTAATCCACGCTTGTTAAATGAGCGAGCGTTATGGGTGGCATTATCACAATATGATAGAGATAATCAAAAAGATCCAACTTATTATCAGGGTAGTTTAACGATGACTCTTTTTAATGGTAGCATTCGTCAATTAAAATCTCTACAGGATTTGACCACAGATACAACAACTACAATGCATGTTATAGGAACTTCTGCAACCAATCCATCTCAATTACCAGCTATAAATAAATCCTTAGATACAATTTATAATTTAGGTTATTGGATGTTAACTTACAGGGCACAAATTGAAGTTTGGCGAGTTTGGTTTGGGGTTCCTTCAGAAAATCAAATGTCAAATGATGACGAGGTGTCACAAATTGTATTTACGTACCGCCATAATCTAGATATTATTTATAAAGAATATCAACAAAATTATAATCTAGCAGTGGCAAATGCAGCACATGGTCCTTATAGAGTACAATATTGTAATAATACTGGTAATGATATAATGGGGTTTCAGTTAAAAGAGTTGGGTTTAACGTATTCAAAAAATATTAATAATAATGAATGCTATTTTTCTTATCCACAAAATAGTGATTATGGAAACTTTGAAATGGATACAGATAAAGAACGTGCATGGCATAACTTAAGACGCTTTGGTTGTTATACTAGTCATTCATGGGAAGTTGCTAATGGTGCTAGTTTTTCTGCCAACGATCCAAGTCAGAGATTTATTGGAATGAAAGTAACTGGTTGCTCTTATATTGACGATAGCACTTGTAACTATCATCATATCCAAGATAGCTGCCATGGTGAAGCCTTCACTGTATCTGCTCATGATGCTGGGTTTGATCCAATCCCTGAGAGTGCACCAGTAGATATTACAAAATAATACACTCCGTCATCAAAGCAATATTTTCCGTCATACCAGCGAATGCTGGTATCCATCCCCTTGCTCTAAAGGGATATTTTACATTTTGATAGATAATATAGTATAATTGTGTATTATTAATTAAAGGAGCCTTAGATGAGCAAAAATATTGAAAATAAATATGCACTAGTTACTGGAGCATCTAGCGGTATAGGCAAGTGCATTTGTAAATCCCTTTATACCAAAGGTTATAATCTAGTTATTATTTCAAGCGATAATGATAAACTTGAAAAAGCATACAGTGAAATTTCATCACTTCGACCAGATGGTAAAATATACACGTTTTGTGTTGATTTGTCGGAAGAGAGCTCTGCTCAAAAGGTGTATCAATTTATACAATCACAAAATCTTAAAATAAATGTGTTGGTTAATAATGCTGGGGTTGGGGCTTATGGTTTACACATAGATCAAAGTCCAGCTAAAATTGATAAAATGCTAAAATTAAATATAATTACTTTAACAAATTTATGTGCTTTATTTGGTGGGGCTATGAAAGAAGATGGTGATGGTTATATCCTCAATATATCATCTATAGCAGCATATCAATCCGTTCCTTACCTAGCAGCATATGCTGCATCAAAAAGTTACGTCTTAAACTTTTCTGAAGGCTTAGCAAAAGAACTTGAAGATTATAATATAGTTGTAACTTCTTTTGCGCCAGGGCACACGAATACTAATTTCTTTAATTATTCTAATGTCCCAAAGAATCATAAATTTTTTAAACCAACTTCATTTGCTAATCCCGAGGATGTAGCAAACGAAGCTCTAAAAGCTTTATTTGCTAGAAAATTGTCAGTAGTGTACGGATTCAAAAACAAAGTATTGACATTTAGTAGTAGACTGGCACCAAGATGGTTGAGTGCCACAATCTCCAAAAAACTAGTTTCAAACTAAGTTAAATCCTACGTCGTCCCAGTGAAATTTCTCGTCGTCCCAGCGTATGCTGGGATCCATGCACTAACGGTATTCATATTATGGTAAAATCACTACATTATTGAATAAATTTATAAGTAGGGTTATAATATGGATCATGCGGTTAATCAATTTCAAATTGATAAAATTCAAATTAGCTATGAAAATATCCCTTTAGCAGTTTTTTTGTTAGGTGCTAATGGTAGTGGTAAGAGTACCTTACGTAATTATCTAAATTTATCTGATATTCAAACTAATATTGATCCTGATGTTCTAAATAGAGTATTTAAGCTTAGGTATCCTGATAGTTATCTTATAGAGTCAGCCAAACAAGCACTAACTATGTATAATCAAGGTGTAAGTAGTGGTCTAAATATTTGCATTGAAAGTACATTGTCTGGGCGAGGTACTATAGAACGAATAAAAGCAGCAAAAGCTAATGGATATTTTATTGTAGCGTATTTTGTTGGTTTAGAGAGTTTAGAGCTTAATATTGAACGAGTTAGACAACGTGTTCTCAGCGGTGGACATAATATTCCTACAGAAACTATAACTAGGCGCTATACTGAATCAATCAATAACTTTATAAAATGTATCCATTTATTTGATGAAGTTCATATAATTGATAATAGTGATAAATCATATAATTTACAGATATCAAAATTTTCTGATAAATTGGTAAGCTATATAGATGATATTGAGCCATGGGTAAGTAATATTGTGAAAAACGATAAATTATTAAAGTCTGCTCTTGCTCTTGAAATATAAAACCAGAATAACTACATAAATTAGAGCATGGATTCCAAACTCGTGACGAAACAGCAACTACAATCGTCGTCCCAGCGTATGCTGGGATCCATGCTCTTGCTCTTGAAATATAAAACCAGAATAACTACATAAATTAGAGCATGGATTCCAAACTCGTGATGAAACAGCAACTACAATCGTCGTCCCAGCGGAGGCTGGGATCCATGCTCTTGCTCTTGAAATATAAAACCAGAATAACTACATAAATTAGAGCA
>CANEUJ010000036.1 GCA_947441745.1 Neisseriaceae bacterium
ATTGTTATATTTAAATATCATATTTGGAACAGAAAAAACTAACTTATACATAAAACCTGAACCATGAATATGTGAACCAGTATTATAACCCATTTTCTAGCGATTTGGTCAAGAGTTCTCAAAAATTTATTATGGGTCATAATAACGTAGGTTTTTCTGGACTAATTTTGTTTTGGGGATTTGTGAATATGATAATTAAAATTATTTGGTTTAAATTAATGAATAGTTAATGATAGCAATGCATTATGGTTGTCAAAATTCCTTAGCGTGGATTTTCGCATCATTCTGCTTGCTACCCTTAAGTGTATTAAGTGGGTGGCATGATAAAAACGTAACTATAAAACCCCTAAGCAAATTAGGGGTTTTATGCTAATATGGTAGTTAAAAATACTTTAATTAGGATAATCAAATTTAAGAGTTTAAAAAGCTCGGAAATTGAGGGTGGAGGTTCTCGGTTATAATCCCAAGATGATTAGTTTGAGGCGGAATGCAATTTATTAATTAATTCTTTGCTACTAATAAAACCAAGCAATTTGTTAGGCTTTGGAGTGTTTAATATGAGTAATGCAGGTGGTCCATAAAGCCCATAACTTTTTAGTACTTGTATTTGATCATGTGTGTTTTGGCTTAAATCAAATTTAATTACAGTATAATTAGCTAGAACTGATTGTACCTGTTTATCAGAAAATGTCTTTTTATCCATTTCAATACAAATAGCACACCAAGATGCATAAAAATCAATAATAACTGGTTTTGTACTGTTTTTAATTGCATTGCCTAAATCACGACTATTATCAATGATTAATTCGTTAGCATCTTTATGCTTAGATGGATTGTAGATATAGTAGTTATATATAAAAGGTGCAACTAGGTAAATACTTCCTACTATCATTACTAAACCCATGAAATACTTAATACCGTTCATCCAGTTTCCAGATTTTGGTAGTATCTTATCGCCTACTAGAGCTAATGTTAGTATCGGAATACCCATACCAAGGCTAATAGCATAAAGTGCAAGTCCACCAAATATGATATCGCCATGACCAACAATAATTCCAATAGCAGCAATTAATGGCGGAGTTACACATGGGCCTAGTAGAATTGATGACATTATACCCATGAGAAATACTTTGGTGTAGCGTCCACCACTTATATTAATACTTTTGGCATGTAAGTATGAGTTGATACTATGAGGTAATCTAATCTCAAAGAGATTAAACATTGATAACCCTAAAATAAACCAGATTAGACCTGAAATAATAATGACCGCTGGTGTTTGCGTAAGTGTAGTAAATAATTCTCCTGTATAAGCAGCTAAACATCCCATAATCACATAAATAAGAGCTATTCCATGAATATAGCTGATTGTTAACATTAGTATATTGCTACGTTTGAAATTAACTGAATTTCCGATTATTGCAGATAGTGCAATTGGATACAGTGGATACACGCACGGAGTTAGAGAAATTACAATTCCTGCAATAAAAAATAATAAAACCAATATAGGAGTGCTTAGCTTAGGTAATGTGTTATCACCATGATAGAAGTTTATAAAATCATTAAATAATTCTTTAATAGATATACTTCCTGGTGATACTGAATTATTTAGATTAAAAGTGTACTTTTGGGGTGGGTAACAAATGGTTTTACCATCACAGCCCTGAAGTGTAAGATTGATAGTGTTGATAGTAGCATCAATTGGGATGTCTAAACTAAATTCACCAGTCATCACTTCGTCGGTTTTGTTTGGTTGATTCGTATCTGGAATAAATAAGCTACTAGGAAAATTTATTTTATTTAATACAACTGATTCTCCACTTGGTAATAGCCAAATTTGTAGTCTATCTTTATAAATATAATAATTAGGTGCAATTATAAAAGACAACTTAGCTTGATTTTTATCAATAAGTTTAGCTGTTACTAGAAAAGTTTGTTCTGGTGATTGATTATTTGTGAAGATAGGTTTTGAATGTGTAAACATATAAAGAGCTATCGCGATTATTAATGCAAAGCCAATTAAATATTTTATTCTTTTCATGTGCATTAACCTTTAAGATAACATAAGAGCAAGGGCATGGGTTTCTGCGAGGGATAACTGCCATCATGCGCGATGATAACAAGGAATAGTTCCAACTAAGCAACCGGAATGTACGAAAAGTACATGAGGATTGCGGCTTGGAACGTATGACGCAGTTAGCATCGATGCAGGATGGCAGTTATTAGCCTACCATTTTATTCATGTTTAGTATCGGTAGCATAATTGCTATTACGATTAATAATACCACGCCACCCATTATTAAGATCAATGCTGGTTCTAATATTCCTGTTAGCAGTTGACTTCTATGTGATAGCTCAAGCTCTTGATGAGTACCTGCTTGCTCTAATAAATGATCTAAGTTACCTGACTTTTCTCCACTTGCTATCAAATGAATAACTACTGGTGGAAAAGCGTTTTCACGAGACATTGCAATAGCAAGAGGTACACCTTCTTGAACTGCTTTTATTGAGTTATCAATAGCTTTCTTCATCATATAATTACTAACTGTATCACGCCCTGCCTGAAGAGCGGCAATCATAGGTACTCCACTAGCAAGTAGCAATGCCAAAATATGGGTAAATCTTGCTACATCAACATTTATAAGAAGCTTACCAGCAACAGGAATAGTTAATAATTTACGATGAAATTTAACTTTGAAGCTTTCTTTTTTTAGTAAGCGAACAATAGTAAATATTATAATTATAATAGCTAATATGATTATCCAGCCATAATCTCGAAGCCCATTACTAGTTGAAATCATTATTTTAGTAAGTATAGGTAGCTCTTGTTTAGATGCTTCAAATACTTTTACTACTTGTGGTACCACAAATACCAGTAGAGCAACAATCATAACAACAGCAACAATAGATACAATAACTGGATATAATAGTGCCATCATGATTTTACTGGTTAATTCGCGAGTTCTATCACTATGATCAGCTAACTTAGTCATTACGCGAGCCAAACTACCTGATTGCTCTCCAGCATTAATTAAACTACAGTACACTGGGGGAAAAACTTTGGGAAACATTCTAAGTGAAGCTGCTAATGGTCTGCCACTTAATACTTCACTTTTAACACCCATAAAAACTGTTTTTTGTTCTGGGCTTTCTAATTGTTCAATTAAAGCATTAAGTGAGCTTTCTATAGATAATCCAGAATTAAGTAAAATCGCAAATTGTCTGGTGATGAGGGATAATTCAAGAGAAGATATGGTTTTTTTGAAATTAAAAGTACTTTTTTTCTCTCTATCTTCTTTCTCAGCTTGGATATGAGCAACAATAAGTCCTTTATCACGCAGTAATTGACGTGCACTTCTTGGTGATTCAGCTTGGATAACCCCTGATTTGTCTTTGCCTGAACTATCAACTGCTTTATAATTATAAGTTGTCATATTTCTCTAACCCTCATTGGTAACTGCAGTTACCTCTTCAAGTGATGTTTTACCTTCAATAACCCAGCGCATACCATCCATTCTAAGAGTATGCATTCCTAGATTTGCAATCGCATATTTTTCTATTTCATGCTCTTGGGTTTCAGTATGAATCATACGCTGTATTTCTTCATCAACCACTAATAACTCATGAATACCATTTCTGCCCTTGTAACCAGTGAAGCTACATAATTCACAACCACTTGGTGAGTATAATATAGTATCTTGAGGAATGCCATGAAGCTCTCGTGTATTAGCATCAACAAAATTATTTTCAATCTTACATTTAGGGCATAATAAGCGAATTAATCGTTGTGCCAACACTCCTATTAATGTTGAAGATAGTAAAAAAGATTCAACCCCCATATCGATTAATCGGGTAACTGCTGATGCTGCAGTATTAGTATGTAGTGTTGCTAAAACTAAATGCCCAGTAAGACTTGCTTGTACAGCAATTTGAGAGGTTTCTAAGTCCCGAATTTCACCTATCATCACTACATCTGGATCTTGACGTAAAATAGCTCTTAGTGCTCTACCAAATGTCATCTCAATTTTTGAATTAACTTGAGTTTGGCTGATACCTTCGATATCATACTCTACAGGATCTTCGACTGTCATAATATTTAATTCTTTAGAGTCAAGTCTTGCTAAAGATGCATATAGTGTAGTTGATTTACCAGAACCTGTTGGCCCTGTAACTAAGAAAATCCCGTGTGGGCGATGGATTAGGTTATCAATTTTTACTAAGGTATCTTTATTCATACCAAGTACTTCAAGCTGTAGACGTTCTTTGTTTTTATCAAGTAATCGCATAACTACACGCTCACCATGACCTGTTGGAATGGTTGATACCCGTAAATCAACTTCACGTCCAGCCAAACGAAGAGCAATACGTCCATCTTGGGGAAGTCTTTTTTCAGCAATATCAAGTTGTGCCATAATCTTTATCCGTGATACTAGTGCTGCATGAAGACCTGGGTTTAAGTCTACTACACTTTGTAACACTCCATCACGCCTAAAACGAACGATAGATTTTCGTTCATAAGCATCCAAATGAATATCTGAAGCATCTTCTTTTACAGCTTGGGTTAGAAAGGCATTTATAATTTTGATAACTGGAGCATCATTCTCTGTCTCAAGTAAATCTGAAGAACGTGGAAGATTATGAATTAAGTCCGATATATCAATGTCATCTTGAACATCATCAACAATAGCTGCTGCATTTGAATTGGAGTAGGCTTCTGACAGTAATTCATCAAAAACCTTAGCATTAATTTTGGTAACTAGTATTGCTTCGTTAAGTTTTCGTTTTACTTCGGATATTATTGCAGGGTTTAGTTTATCAACCACAGCAACAAGTACCTGATTATTCTCAACACCATAGATACATATCTGATTGTTTTTGGCATACAAATATGGGATTCGTCTTGAGAATTTATTAGGTGCAAATTTTATCGCTTCCATATAAAATCCTAATTCCCTGGTGTAAGTGCATTAAGCTGTGTGTCAGCATTTTCAACGTTAGTGTTTTTAGTACTATTAGTTGCTGCCATAGGTGTTATTTTTGTTGTTGTAACAGATATAGCTGCTGGACTAGTTTTTTCAACATTTGCACCATTATTTGTCAAATCAACTACAGGCAATGATTTGTTTAAATTTAATGATGAGTTTCCTTGATTAGGTAGTTTTTGTAGAGTATATGGTAGTTGATTATCCAAATTAATTGGAGCAACACCTTGTAATACAGAAGTTTCTTTAGCTTGAACTTTGTTTTGTTCTCCCATAATGTAATTATAACGTTGGTTGGTCAATGCCTTATAACCTTCAGCATTTTTGATAATTACTGGACGTAAGAATAATACTAAATTTTGTTTCGTATGAACACGGCTTTGCCAACTAAATAACCATCCAATATATGGTATACTACTTAATCCAGGCACACCATTTTGTTGAAGGCTGATAGCGTCTGAAGTCATTCCACCTAGAGCAATAATTTGCCCATCATCTACTAGTATAGTAGCACGTAAATTACGTTTTAGGAAAGATGGGCCATTAGCGGAGTTAACTGGCTGATCAGCAGAAAGAGATGACTGTTCTTGATAAATATCCATCTGAATAGTACCATTTTGAGTAATTAATGGTTTGATTTGTAATACAGTACCCAAATCCTGACGCGTAATTGTAGTAGTTAAATTTCCAGGAGATCCTGATGTTGCTGTGAAAGAACCATTTGGAACACCAATATTTGACCCAACCATTATTCGAGCTTCTTCATTATCAAGCGTTAGCATAGTTGGTCGATCTAGAATATTACCGACGCTATTAGCTGAAATCATGTCTGCTAAGGCTCCAAGAGTAGGAATGGTTTGTCCGCCAACAGATGTTGTTCCAGTTACTAAACCAACATAAACTTCATTAGGGATAGAAATACCAGCACCGCCAGCACCACTTGTAGCACCAATAGCCGATGTTGCAAGACCTGACAGAGAAGATGTGCCACCATAGTTACCAAGTCCGATAAGTCCTGCATTGTTGTTACCACCTCCAACTAACCATTGCACCCCAAAATTACTTCTTTCAGTACCACTCATATCAGCAATCATAGTTTCAACCATCACCTGGGCACGTCTAATATCTAACATATCTATAATCATACGTAAATTTTTGTATACTGCCTGTGGTGCTTGTATTATAAGAGAGTTGGTAGTAGGTTCTGCTTGTACCAAGATTTTTGGACCATCTTTTTGATTGGTATTATTAGCGTTACGGCTAGCTCCTCCTGCGGATTGACGATTTGCTGAACCACCTAGACCACTACCTCCGCCACTACTACCACCAGTAGAACCAAATACAGAAGATGGCTCAGTATTAAATTTGGCGTGTGAAGAACTAGCTTCCAAATCAGGGTTTTCTTGTTGATTAACAACAGATCTAAGTACATCAGCTACGTGATTGGCATCAGCATTTTTTAGGTAAACCACATGAAGATTACTATTAACACTACCGATATTATTGTCTATTTTTAGAGCTAAAGCTTTTATCTCTTGTACTTTGTCGGGAATAACTGAATATAAAATTAGAGAATTTGTGCTAGGTTCTACAGTTATTGTAGCCCCTATGCTATCAGTATTACCGCCACTACCGCCATTATTACTTCCGCCACCGCTAATGTATGATTGTAAAATTTGGGCTACATCTGAGGCAATTGCATTTTGCAAGGTAACTATAACTGGTTTACTTACAGTGCCACTATCATTAACTTGGCTTAATTTATTGATGATTTTATTGATTCTTTGAAGATTAGATGAATAATCAGTTACAATTAGAGCATTACTATTTGGGTAAACAGAAATTGAGTTATTCGGTGCGATTAAGGGTCTAAGTGCATTAGATAATTGTGTAGCTGAACCATGCTGAATAATAAATATTTTGGTAACTACTTGATCACCTTGTTGGTTTTTAGAGTTATCATCTGTTCTCATGCCATAAGTTTTAGCATCAGTTTCTGGCAATACCTTGATTACCCCATCTGCTTCAACTGTTGCAAACCCCTGCATTCTTAGTGCGGCTTCTAATACTTTGTAACTTTCAACTTTAGATATTGGCTTATCAGATACTATATTAACTGTACCTTTGACACGTGGGTCAATTACGAAATTCTTTCCTGATAACTCACTAATTGCTTTAATTACAGTTTGAATATCAGCATTTTCGAAATTTAGTACCACCTTATCAGGGCTTAGAGTTGGAGTTTTTGTTGGTGAAGATGATGAGGTTGGAGCTATATTTTGAGCTAGAGCTGGTGTTGAAGCTGCTAATTTTGATGGAGCTTTAGGTGATATATTTTTATTTAATTTAGGTAACTGTGTATTTTTTTTTGTATGATTCGCCATTGCTGAAATACCGCTTTTTTGGGTAATAGCAATTGTATAATTTGTTAACGAAACTATAGTTAGTAATAAAATTATTTTTTTCGAATTTACCATATTTTAATTCACTTTAAAAACTTAAGGGTTAGTTTGAACCGTATTGGCACTGTTACTGTTTGATTTAAATGCACGATTACCTTCTTGAAGATTATTGCTGTTGTTTTTATCATTATTTAAGTTAATTTTCTCATTTGGAGTCAAGCTATTGTTTAGATTTTCAGTATTATTATTACTACTAGGGTTGTTTTCTGTTTTTTGAGCAAAGTCTTCTATGAGTTTTTTTCTGTGCTCTTTAAGGTCGTCATTGCCACTACGAGTACTTGATGTATCTGCTTCATAATTAGTACGGCTATTTAGAGGTGCAATACTATTATTAGAATTATCAGCACGATTAGGCTTCATTTCAATAGTAACATCAGTACCATTTTGGCTAACTACAATTATATCAGTATTTATAGATTTAAGTGTTGCGTTACCCATTATTGCATCTCCAATACCTACAATATAGGGTTTATCATCGTATGTAACAAATGCTAAACTTTTAGGCGGATTGAAATAAATACCGTTTAGTTTAATTTGGCTTACTATTGAAGGCTCTTCATGAGCTGATTCGACTGCCTTAGTTATAATTCCAAATGGATAGCGGTTATTTACATATTTAA
Source organism: Neisseriaceae bacterium (assembly GCA_947441745.1). Taxonomy (GTDB): domain Bacteria; phylum Pseudomonadota; class Gammaproteobacteria; order Burkholderiales; family UBA11063; genus Aquella. Next base: position 8,062 of record CANEUJ010000036.1, read on the forward strand.
CACTTTTTTCAAATTCTGTAGCTGACGATTTTTCGATATATATATTACCTAGTGCTGGATTAATAAGCCACCATACAAGTTTTGCTAAAAGAACAGCAAGGTATAGTATAATCAAAAGATTGACTATCTGACTTACAGCAAAAATTATTACATTTACGGTTTTAGTATGCATGGTTAAATCTTTTTAAATAAAAGTTTAAGTATACAATTATAACTTAATTAATTTAATCAATGTTGAATTTTGTCACAATCTTCACAAATTCCATAAAGATTTAGGTGGTGGTTTACTATTTTAAAGTTGTTTTCTTTGGCAATTTTTTCTTGTAAACGCTCTATTTTGCAGTCTACAAATTCAATTACTCTATTGCATTTTACGCAAATTAAGTGATCGTGATGCTCATTTGGTTTTATTAATTCATAAATAGCTTGATCTTCATTAAAATTATGTTTTTCCAAAATATTATTAGTTTCAAAAGTGGCAAGTATCCGATAGATAGTTGCTAAACTAATATCTGTGCCTTGATTTGTCAGTAATGATAGAATTTTACTAGCATCTAAATGCTTATATAAATCAAACAATTCCAAAATAGCGATTTTATGTTTGGTTATTTTAATACCAATATTTTTTAGGTTTTGTAGATCCATTTTTCTTTTATTTCTCAAATTTGTAACTCAAGTACTCATTTTAGGGTTAAAATATAGTTTTTAGCAAGTTTTTTTGGTTATATATGATAAAAAAGTATAAATTATGTCTCATCTTATCTATTTTTCTATTTGGATGTTCAGGTATAAAGTTTTCTGAATGGCGTTTTCCCTATATGATGGAGGTACAACAAGGTAATTATATTACTAATAATCAAGTAAATCAGTTGCATGTTGGGATGACCAAAGAGCAGGTATCTTTCATAATTGGTCATCCTCTTACTCAGTTTTTGTTTGATCAAAATCGTTGGGATTTTTTTTATCAAGATTATAAAAGTAATAAATTGGAAACAAATTATTCTATCACTATCTTATTTGATCAAGAAGGTAAGGTTAGTAATATAAGTAAAAATGGACAGTTTTTTAATAAGTAGGGATAATGATAAATATAGCATTAGTTGGTTCATCAGGTAGAATGGGATTAGAAATTGCTAAGATTATTGCAGCTAAACCTGAATATTACAAATTGTGTGTTGCAATTGCTAAAGATGATGATGTTAACATGATTAAGGGCGCTGATGTTGTAATTGATTTTTCAACACCAAGTTCAACCATTAATACTCTAAATGCATGTTTGCAATATAAAATCCCCTTGGTAATTGGTGCTACAGGTTTTAGCGATTCAGAAAAAGATTTTATTACTAATGCAAGTAAAAATATTGCAGTTTTATTTTCAGCAAATATGAGCTTATCAGTTAATTTGTTGTTTAAGTTAACCGCTATTGCTGCAAATAAACTTAGTAACTTTGAAGCAGAAATTTTTGAGGCTCATCATCGTTACAAAAAAGATGCTCCATCAGGAACTGCTCTTAAATTAGGTGAGGTAATAGCAGAATCAAGAAATCTTGATTTTAAAAAGCATGCTAAATTTACTCGTTATGGAGTTAATGAACAAAGAAATCCCAAAGATATTGGTTTTTCTGTAGTTAGGGGGGGGGATATAGTAGGTAAACATGATGTAATGTTTATCGATAATGGTGAGATTTTAACCCTAACTAGCGAAATTAATAATCGCAGTAGCTTTGCTAATGGTGCTATTATAGCGGCTACTTTTATTAGTGATGAGAAGCCTGGTTTATATAATATGTTTGATGTGCTTGATATATGATACTAAACTATGATTCAGTTATTATTGGTAGTGGGCTAGCAGGTTTATCTACGGCTTTGAGGCTTGCCAATAATAAACAAAAAGTTGCACTATTAACCAAGCAGAAACTTAATGAATGTAACTCTTACTACGCTCAAGGTGGAATTGCGGCAGTTATAGATAGTAATGATTCGACCCAAAGTCATATTGACGATACACTTATTGCTGGTGCTGGTTTATGTAATGAAGAAGCTGTAAAATATATCATACAACATTCACCCGCGGCTATAAATTGGCTTGTTAGTCAAGGAGTTCAGTTTACACCTGATACTGATAACCAAACTGGCTTTCATCTAACTCGTGAGGGCGGGCATAGCTTTAGAAGAATACTTCATGTTGCAGATAGTACTGGAGCGGCTATTATAGACACTCTAATAAGAAAAGTTAAATCTCATCCATATATTACTGTATATGAGGGGTTTGTAGCGGTTGATCTTATTTTGGGTAATAAAATTGGATTAAATAATAAAAATTGTTATGGGGTTTATGCTCTAAATCGTAATACTAATCAAATATATAGTTTTGGTGGCAAAAGCACAGTATTAGCAAGTGGTGGCTCAGGTAAGGTATATTTGTATACAACCAATCCTGATGTTGCTACTGGTGATGGAATTGCAATGGCGTATCGTGCAGGATGCAGAGTTGCTAATATGGAGTTTATTCAATTTCACCCTACTTGCTTATATCATCCACATGCTAAATCTTTTTTAATATCTGAGGCGGTTCGTGGTGAGGGGGGGATTTTGAAGCTTCCTAATGGGTATCGCTTTATGCGGAATCATGACAAACGACTAGAACTTGCCCCTCGTGATATTACTGCTAGAGCAATTGATTTTGAGATGAAAAAACATGGCTATGACTTTGTGTATTTAGATATATCGTATAAACCAGAAACATTTATAAAAGAACATTTTCCAAATATTTTTCAAACTTGTAAGGAGCTTGGGATCGATATTACTAGTGAGCCAATACCAGTTGTTCCTGCTGCACATTATACTTGTGGTGGTATTGTGACTAATCTTGCTGGTGAAACTGATATCAATAATCTATATGCAATTGGTGAATGTGCGTGTACTGGGCTTCATGGGGCTAATCGCTTGGCTAGTAATTCGTTGCTTGAGTGTCTCGTGATTGGAGAAAACGCAGCTCATTCAATTCTCAATTTAACAGTAGATTCAGTAACTATTCCAGAATGGGATGCATCCCAAGTAATTGATAATGATGAGCAGATTATTATATCGCATAATTGGGATGAATTACGCCGTGCCATGTGGGATTATGTAGGTATTGTTAGAACTAATAAACGCTTAGAACGTGCTATGCATAGGATAAATATGTTGCAAGCTGAGATTCATGATTATTATTCAAACTTCAAACTATCAGCGGACTTAATTGAACTTCGAAATTTACTGTTAAATGCTGAATTAATAGTCAAAAGTGCTATGCTACGCCACGAAAGTCGTGGATTACACTTTAGTAAGGATTATCCTAATACCGATACGATTGCTAAAGATACGATTATAAAAATATGATATAATGTTATCAAAGTTAAACTTATGGAGTAAAAATGCCCAAAATAACTGTACTTCCGCATCCTGAGCTTTGTCCTAAAGGATTAGAATTTGAAGGAAAAGTTGGTGAAAACATTTGTAAACAATTACTATCTCACAATATAGAAATTGAGCATGCTTGTGATATGGCTTGTGCTTGTACTACTTGTCATATAATAGTTCGTAATGGATTTGCTTCTTTAAACGAAATTAATGAATTAGAAGAAGATTTACTTGATCGTGCTTGGGGATTAACATCATTGTCCCGTTTATCTTGTCAGGCTAAAGTGAGTAGCGATGATTTAGTTGTTGAAATACCAAAATATACGATTAATCATGCTAAAGAGAACTAATTAATGCAAGAAAAATATAGTAATTATCTAAGCCATGGTAGTAACCAAAACGGGCACTCTCATAATGATGATAATCATAGTAATATTGATGGTAATCACCACCATCATCATCGACATGATCATGCTCATGGGCGTGATGCTAATTCAAAGGTTTTAGCATTTTGTTTGATTGTGACATTTAGTTTTGCATTAATTGAAGGAGTTGGAGGTTATTTTACTCATTCAATAACACTACAATCGGATGCCCTACATATGTTAACCGATGCGGCTGGACTATTAATTGCATTTATTGCAAATACAATCAGCAAACGCCCTGCAACTACCAGTCTTACTTTTGGGTATGGTAAAGCTGAAGCTCTAGGGGCTTTAGTTAACTGTGTTTTTACTATGGTATTGACTTTAGGGTTATTGTTTGAAGTTATAAAAAGGTTTTTTATATCAACTACAGTTCATGGTGAGGGATTATTTATTATTGCAGGTATTGGCTTTTTGGTAAATGGTCTAATTGCTTATATCTTAGCTAAAAGCTCAGAATCATTAAATACCAAAGCTGCACTTATTCATACTTTAGGAGATTTATTAGCATCAGTTGTTGCTATTATTGCTGGAGTTATTATCATCTATACTGGATATAGTATAGTAGATCCAATATTATCACTAATAGTAGTATTTATACTTATCGTATCTAATTATAAATTAATTA
>CANEUJ010000037.1 GCA_947441745.1 Neisseriaceae bacterium
GAGAGCTCGTGAAGCGGCTCGCAAGGCTCGTGAACTTACACGTAGAAAAGGTGTACTTGATGGACTAGGATTACCTGGTAAACTAGCTGACTGTCAAGAAAAAGATCCTAGATTATGTGAACTATACCTTGTCGAGGGGGATTCTGCGGGTGGTTCGGCTAAGCAAGGGCGAGATCGTAAATTCCAAGCGATTTTACCACTTAAGGGTAAAATTCTAAATGTAGAGAGAGCTAGGTTTGAAAAAATGTTGTCTTCACAAGAGGTTGCAACGTTGATTACGGCTATGGGGACAGGGATTGGTAAGGATGAGTATAATCCAGATAAACTAAGATATCACCGTATTATTATCATGACCGATGCCGACGTGGATGGAGCTCATATTAGGACGCTTCTATTGACATTTTTTTATCGTCAAATGCCTGAACTGGTTGAGCGTGGTCATATCTATATCGCACAACCGCCACTATATAAAGTTAAACAAGGTAAAAATGAGCGGTATGTAAAAGATGAAGACTCTATGAATAGCTTTTTATTGGAGCTTGCTCTTGCTGATGCAAGATTTGTTGCTGATGGTGTTACCTTACTTGATGGTAAGGCTTTGGAGTTAAGTGCCCAAACTTATCTTAAAGCACGTCAAGTGATAGACTCTCAAAGTAGGTTTATTGATAGAGCAGTTCTTGAGGCGTTATTAACAATAGATAAAATCAGTCTAAAAACTGAAGAAGATACTGATTTGGCAATTTCATCTCTTAAGGCGGCTTTGGTTGGACGTCATATTACGTTTGATAAACTATTTGATGATATTCGTGAAGAATATAAAATCAAAGTTGTACGTATTGAACATGGTAATCATGTGCCATCTACTATTGATGGATATTTTACTGAAAGTGGTGATTACTCTAAGATTATCAAAGCACGCGACGCGGTAAGTGGGCTAAATATAGCAAATTTATCAGTTATTCGTGGTGATAATAGTAAAGCTGTGACTAATTTTGCTATGGGGCTTGATTGGTTAATGCAAGAAATCAAAAAAGGTCTGAATATCCAACGCTATAAAGGTCTTGGAGAGATGAATGCGGCTCAGCTATGGGATACAACTATGGATCCTAATGTTAGAAGTCTACTTAAAGTAACAGTTGATGATGCAATTTCGGCAGATAATATCTTTACTACCTTGATGGGGGATGATGTTGAGCCACGCCGTGACTTTATCGAGACTAATGCTCTTCGAGCAAGGAATCTTGACGTATAAATACATAAGTATTTATTGACTAAATAAAAAACTTACCAATAACTGGTGCTTCATCTGGAATTGGATTTGGTTTAGTCAATAAATTTCTTCAAAATGACTATCATGTATTTTTATTGAAAGTATCGCACTAATGAATATGTTTGAGTTTTCTTTATCTAAAAACACAATTAAAACTAATGAAGAATTAATTTTAGATCTTAATTATGTAGCAAAACAATTAAATTTTGAATGACTCTAATATTGAAATAAGTCATAATAAAACCAGTCGAGAGCCCTCTTTTCGGGTAAGATATAAAGTATTACCCAAATGCCGTATTTGTTGATTTATAACAATCTGATATTGTTTGAATTTATATTACATCTATCCATGGTTAAAATTATTTATTAATATTTTAAGATATAAATGATAATGTAATGTCCTGGTTTTAAAAAAGCCCTGACATTTTTAATCTTAATTTATAAATAATATTATCAGAGATAGGAGAATACGATGTTTAAAAAACTCATGTTTATACTTCCACTAGGATTGCTTAGCAGCAAAGCGATGGCAGGAAGTGGAGCTGGTGGACAAATTCGATTTTTTAATGACTCTAGTGTACCAGTAAGTGTAACTTTTAGTGGAGTTGGTTGTGCTGGTATATATAAAGGTTTAACTCTTGTTTGTGATACTAAGGTTGTTCAACCTCGAGAAAATGCTGAATATAAATACAATTTTGGAGTAACAGGAACTTGGGTAAATGTTCAAGCTACTGATGGTTATAATACGTGGGTAACCTGGGCTCCGTGCTCAGTATCTGGAAATAGTGAGCTATGCTTTCTTAATCATAAAGTAATTTCTACAAGTGCGTGGGTTTGGTCAGAGTTTCGATATACAGGAGAAAATATCCCTAATGATTATTTTGTGAATAATAATCTTGTGGATGTCAAAGCCAAACTACTAGATGTATACAATAAGTATTATTTGAAAGCAGCGGCGATTGATAAAGAGCTACCTGGAAACGTGAGTGCTTTTATCCAGCCAGTAACGCTGAAAAGCGTGAACTGGCAATGGTTTGACGGACGACAACCTAAAGGATACACTTATGATGATTACAAAATTGACAGTGATAAATCCATCCCTGGTAAATTACACGTAAAGTCTGAGAAGCTTTCTCTTGTTTCTATTGGTAAAAATTTTCTTGATAATAATACTCCAATAAATCAAACATTAACAACGGCGGCATTTAGTGAAGAACGCACTCAGACAACAACCACCACCATCACGAACGGTTTTACAGCTGGAACGTCTTTTTCTACTGCGGTAAAAGGAACAACAAAATTCATTGTTGCCGAGGCTGAACTGACACATACACTTACAGTGAGTATGGCATATGATTTCTCAGAGGCAGTTGCAAAAACATTAACTACAACAAAAAACTTCAGTATGCCCTCACAAAATATTACTGTTTTTCCAGGATGTAGGGTTAAAGTAGATGGATCTTTAAGGGTTGGTAGTATTAGCGGTGAGTTTACTATAAAAGCTCCTTTTGTTAATGAGCCACTCATGAATCAAGGATTATGGTTACCTCCAAAATATGAGACATCCATATGGTCAAATGTTAATATGTCCAAGATGATGAAATTAATTAAAGATTCTGGCCAGCTTCCTGAAAGTGAAGCTGTTGGGTTTGATGATAGCGGTAATTTCTACCTGCATCTTACAGGGAATTTTACTACAAACGCCGCATTTGAGTTGGTGATGAGTACTGTTTATGAAGATATTAAGCCAGGCTCTTGTAAGGTAACTACTAATAATATTTTAAAAAGTAGCTCCAAAAATATAATAGACTCTCCAACTCTTACAGCTCGATCTACAAGCCAAGGTATTAATAAGTATACATATGTTTATCACATTAAACCTGAAACAAGCCAAGTAGAAAATATTAACGGGGCAGTTGGAGTAATGCCGTGGAGTAAATAAGCGGTTTTGACAAGAATTTGGGATCCATGCCCTAACAGGATATTTAGAGCAAGAGCATGGATCCTCGATTCACACTTAAACAGCAGAATCCGTAAGTCGAGGATGACGAAAGGAATGTCATCCCAAAAAGGAAGTTTTGCTGTTTCGTTAAGAGTTTGGGATCCATGCCCTAACAGCGTATTTAGAGCAAGAGCATGGATCCTCGATTCACATTTAATCAGCAGAATTCGTAAGTCGAGGATGACGAAAGAAAAAATACAAACATGTTGCTGTTTTACTTTTCTAATGTCATCCCAAACAAGAACTTTTTGCTGTTTCGTATGATTGCACGTCATCCCAAACAAGAACTTTTGCTGTTTCGTATGATTGCACGTCATCCCAAACAAGAACTTTTTGCTGTTTCGTAATGAGTTTGGGATCCATGCCCTAACATTGATTTTTTCGATAACTTTATATATTTATTAGAATAGCTACTATGAGATTTTTTCGTTTATTAAAAATTATTATTACCCTTCATCGTTATGGTTTATATGAAATTTTACAGCACTTTCATAAAACTAGTTTTCTAGCTAAAATAATTGAAACTAGCTTATGGTTTGTGCCGAAGAAATGTACTAAAAAGTCATTACCAACACGAACGCGTTTAGCATTTGAAGAATTAGGGCCAGTATTTGTCAAATTTGGACAATTACTCTCAACTCGCCAAGATTTAATAGCACCTGATTTTATTATTGAACTATCCAAACTACAAAGCCAAGTGAAGCCTTTTTCAGGTGTAATAGCCAAACAAATAGTCGAAACTTCACTAAAAGCATCCCTAGATAATATCTTTAGTAGTTTTAGCGATGAAGCAGTAGCTTCAGCATCAATTGCACAGGTTCATAAAGCAGTTTTAAAAGAAACTGGTGAACAGGTAGCGGTTAAAATCTTACGACCTGATATTGGAAAAATTATCGCAGATGATATAAAAGTACTTCAACTAGTTGCATGGTTTATAGAAAAAATATTTAAAGATGGTAAACGCTTAAAACCACAAGATGTGATTCAGGAATTCAAAAAAACCATCATTTCTGAATTAGATTTCTTGCAAGAAGCGGCCAATGCTACTGAGCTTGCAAGGCTACACAAAAATGACCCTAAAATAATCATCCCTGAAATATTTTATGATTATTGCACTGATGATGTATTAACTCTAGAATGGATGGATGGCATACATATTGCTAATATCAAACAACTAAAAGCTAATGACATAAATTTAGAAACCTTATCACATAACGGAGTGAATATATTTTACACCCAAGTATTTAATTATGGCTTTTTTCATGCTGATATGCATCCTGGCAATATCTTATGTGACAAAGATGGGCGTTATATTGCACTTGATTTTGGGATAGTGGGTTGTTTATCAGAAGAAGACAAGCGTTATTTAGCTATTAATATTCTGGCTTTTTTTAATCGTGATTACAAAACCGTTGCCCGCACTCATGTCGAATCAGGATGGGCACCACTTGAGACTCCGATAGAGGAGTTAGAAGCAGCGATAAGAGCAGTCTGCGAACCTATATTTAATAAACCACTAGCTGAAATTTCTTTTGGACAGGTATTAATTAAATTATTTCAAGTATCGCGTAGATTTAATATTACCGTACAACCTCAGCTATTATTATTACAAAAAACCATCGTCAATGTTGAAGGTATGGGTCGAATGCTAAATCCTAATCTTGATTTATGGGTTACTGCCAAACCAATATTAGAAAAATGGATGCGCAATCAAATGGGTATTAAGGGTTTTATCAACAATCTAAAAACCGAGCTACCCTATTGGTCATACTCATTACCAACGCTACCACGTAAATTTGCTGCAAGTCTTAACACAAGTCAAGAGGTACAAAATCTTAATGGAATTTTAACAAAATTACTCCTAAGTTATCAAAGGCAAAATCAATTCTTGGTACTACTTATTATAGTACTTGTTGTTGTTTTATGGATAAAATTATAATGGAATATGTAATAATAACCGATGGTAACAGCTATAAATTGGCAACAATGATTGAGAGCCACAAAAACCACTCTCAAGTAGAGTTATTCGAAGATAAAACCAAAAAAAAAGTCAAACAAAATCAGATTATCTTTACAATTACTGAAGATATAAAAAAGTTTAACCAAGAGTTGCAAACAACTATACCACAAATAGACATTCCACTTTTATCCGAACTAATCAATGAGAATGAAAAAAACTCCCTTGAAGTACTAAGCAGTATTTATTTTGGTGATGATGCAATACTTAGTCACAAGACAGCATTATTGTTTAAATTGGCTGATAGTCATATAGAATTTCATAATTATCAAGATGGTTCATTTAGTAAATGTTCTAACGAAGAACAACAACAACGTCTTCTTAATTTTAATAAACAAAAACAAGCCCAAGAGCAATATCAATATTATCGCTCATTATTTGTTAATGCAATTGATAATAATATCAAGCTTGATAATCTTGATATAGATGTATTTAAAAATCTTCATAAACCAGACAAACACTCAGCTATATATAAGGCAATTCATCATTTAGCAATTGAGTATAAATTAACTCCACTTGAAATCTTCCATAAAGTAGGTTTGGTGAATGATTTAGCAGAATTTTTCATAGCTTCATTTACCCGTGATAATTCTTTTATAATACCTGAAGACAACAAGCAAGTAACTGATACAACCACTCTAAATCAAAGATTTGATTTAAAGGTATTTTCCATTGATGACTCAAATACCACTGAAATTGATGATGCATTTTCTGTTGAGATAGGTGATAGTGGTTACATTATAGGTATCCATATAGCAGCCCCTGCACTAGACCCCTCGCTTAATGAAGCAGTTGCGAATAATATATCAACTATATATTACCCTGGTAATAAAATAACTATGTTGCCTATGAGTATCATTAACAAGTTCAGTTTATGGGAACAAACATCCACTCCTGTTGTAAGTATTTTCTTTAATTTGGATAATGAATTAAATATCTTAGAATACACTTCAAGCCTAAATGCGGTTATGATTGATGCTAATTTACGTATCGAGACTCTTGAAAATTTATTTAATCAAGAAAATTTAGAAGTTGAACATGGTTATCCATACGAAAGAGAGCTAAAATTATTATATAAATTTGCATGTGTACTCGAAGAAAAACGTGGAAAACCATCAGTAAATAATTTATTTACTGATTATAGTTTTAATTTTGTAGATGATAAAATTAAAATCAACCCCCGTATTCGTGGAAATCCTATTGATAAACTAGTAAGTGAATTAATGATATTAGCTAATTGTAGCTGGGGACGAATGCTCACTAACTCTTTTATACCAGCTATTTACCGAGTAAAACAACCTAATTATCCTGTTAAAATGACATTAAGCCCTGACTCACATACTGGATTAAATGTTGATTATTACACTTGGGCAACTTCCCCCTTACGTCGTAGTGCTGATTTTATAAATCAAAAACAGATTATTTGTATGATAAATAAATCAAAAGATTTTTATACTGTTTCTGACCATGCTTTATGTGAGGTAGTTGATAATTTTGATACTAAATACACTAGATATATAGATTTTCAAAATAAGATGGAACGTTATTGGTCTTTGAAATATCTTATCCAAGAAGAAATTAGTGAGATTGATGGAATATTTTTATATAAATCTACGGTTTCATTATCAGGAGTTCCAATTCAAATTGATGTTGCAAATTTCTCAACCCCAAAGCCCAAAGGCACTAAACTACGTCTGAAGATATTTAATATCAATCTATCCACCACAAATTTTGATTTTAAGATTATTAGTATTGAAGAAGCACAGTAGAGCTAAATATACTGTTAGGGCATGGTTCCCAAACTCATGACGAAACAGCAAAGAGTTCATTTTTGGGATGACATGGAGAGTGAAATCAGCATCCAGTTCGTGTTTGGGGTGACGTTAGAAAAGTAAAACAGCAACATGTTTGTATTTTTTCTTTCGTCATCCTCGACTTACGAATTCTGCTGTTTGAGTGTGAGTATGCCATTTTTCTTAAATAAACCTGACAATATAGTTGATGACAAAACAAAAACGAGGCAGAACCTCGTTTTTGTGTGGGATGAAAAACTATCTAAAAGATGATAAAAATTACTATAGATCTTTAGAATGGCTTGCTAAGTAATCAGCAACACCATTAATACTAGGCTTCATTCCAGCTTTGCCTTTATTCCAGCCAGCAGGACATACTTCACCGTGTTCTTCAGTGAACTGAAGAGCATCAACCATACGAATCATTTCATCAATATTCCGCCCAAGTGGCAAGTCATTAACTACCATATGGCGTACGACACCCTTAGTATCGATTAAAAAAGAACCACGATAAGCCATTCCACCAGGTGATTCAACACCATAAGCACGACTAATGTCATGGTTCATATCAGCAGCTAACGTATAACCAACTTTTCCAATACCACCTTTTTCAACTGGAGTATTTTTCCAAGCATTATGAGTAAAGTGTGAATCAATTGATACACCAATTACTTCAACATTTTTTGCTTTAAAATCAGCCAAACGATGATCAAATGCTATTAATTCAGAAGGACATACAAAGGTAAAATCTAGTGGATAGAAAAACACAACTGCGTATTTACCATTTGTAGCATCTTTAAAATTATAATTATCTACAAGCTCACCGTTACCAAGAACTGCAGGAACTGTAAAATCAGGTGCTTCATGACCAATTATTACTCTATGATCAAAGTATTCACTATCATCAAATATTGTATCAAAATCTTCATTAGTACTCATATATAAACTCCTTTTAAACAAATATATATGCAATATGCATTTTACCATTTTATACGATAAATAATGTGGTTTTATTCCCTAATTTTTCTGAAGCTAAATTTTTTTAAAAAAAATCATAAAAAGTGTTGCTATATATTTATTGCTTATGCTATAATGCTGTCAAAGTAGGTATTAATTTGCCTCTATTGGTAATTGAGACAATGCTTTCTGCACTAAAACTTAGTTGTACATTTTTAAGGAAACTAAACATGAAAAAACTATTAGTAGCTTTACTTTCTGCTACTTTTGTAACTTCTGCATTTGCTGTTGAAGCTTCTGCTCCTGAAGTTAAAAAAGAAGCGGTTGTTAACAACTCTATGATGGCTAAGCCTGAAGCTTCTTCTGCTAAACACAGCAAGAAACACAGTAAAAAACATCACAAATCACATAAAGCCGCTTCTGCTGCTTAACTAACTTTTTTAATATTAAGGAATAACAATGAAAAAATTATTAGGTCTTCTAATTGCTGCATCTCTATTTGCTGGTTGCTCTTCTGATAACGAACCAGTTAATGGTAACCCAACTTTAGTTGTAGTTAAGCATAAAAACGCTTCTGGAGCTCACAAGCACCATAAGAAACATGCTAGTACTCCTGCTTCAAAAATGGGCAGCTAATACTAATAAATTAGTTTCAAGCCGAAAGTTAAAACTTTCGGTTTTTTATTTTAAAGCCACAAAAAATGCAAACTTATCCAATGACTATAAATGGTGCTAAACTACTCGATGAAGAGCTAGTGCGCTTAAAATCTATTGAAAGACCGGCTGTTATCAGAGCAATTGCTGAAGCTAGAAGCCATGGTGATCTTTCTGAGAATGCTGAATACGATGCTGCTAAAGAAAAACAAGCATTTGTTGAAGGGCGAATAGCAGATATTGAAGCACGCCTTAGTCGTGCAAATATAATTGACCCAAGCAAAATTGCCAATGATGGCAGAATAATTTTTGGTGCAACTGTAGAATTACTCGACTTAGAAACTGAGAGTGAGGTTCATTACCAAATAGTGGGAGATGATGAAGCTGACTTGAAGGTTTCCAAAATCTCTGTAAGCTCACCAGTTGCAAGAAGCCTTATTGGCAAAGAAATCGGTAGCGTTGTAGAGGTCAAAACCCCAAGCGGAACCAAAGAATATGAAATAATAAATTTCTCTTTCTAAATTAAATTGTGGTAGAATGTGTAACTGATATTATTTTTAATACGATAAAGGAGCTTTTATGAAAAAATTACTTGGAATGCTTTTATTGGCATCAAGCTTTGTAGCTGTTGCTGATGGTAATAACTTATACGTTGGCGTAGGTGCTGGTGCTGGTTGGAATGATGTCCAAAACCCAGATGCATCTTTTCGTTTAGATGGTGGTTACAACTTCAATGACAACTGGGCTCTTGAAGCAGGTACTACAGGATTAACTCAATCAGGTAGTGTGCCAAATCAAAGTATGCAATACTATGATTTCTCGGTTAAAGGAACATTACCTATGGGTGATGTACTTGCTGTGTTAGCCCAAGTTGGTGGTGCTTATGGATCACCAGGTGCTACTGATTACAGAAGTTGCACGAATGCTGGTATAAACTCTTGTAATGCAGTAAGTCAAGAAGCTGGATGGAATGCTTTAACAGCAGTTGGAGTTCAAATTAACATTAGCCGTCAGTTCTCTCTAAACCTGACTGATTACTACTACTATGGGGCTAATACTCCTCAAGGTAATTCAAATGTTCTCTTAGGTGGTGCTAAATTTAATTTCTAAATTTTGGTATGAAAAAATGCCCTCGCTTTTGTGAGGGCATTTTTTTAGGAATGCGTATAATAATCAAAATAATAACTATAACCACATAGCTAACTCTTCATAAAATCTAAATTTAGACTACTCTTCAATAAAATAATTACCATCAATCAATTGCTCATGATTTAGAACTGCCCTTATTCTCGCAACAATCATTTCTAATGCGGCTTTATTCGCCCCATGAGGGATTATGATATGTGAATTACGCTTAGTTGGCTCAACAAATTGATTGTGCATAGGTCTAACATACTCTGAATACTGTTTAATTACACTCTCAGCCGTACGCCCACGCTCACTAATATCACGTTGTAGCCGTCTAATGAAGCGAATATCAGGTGCAGTATCAACATAAATCTTAAGTGCCATTAAATGCCTCAATGATTTATCCATAAGAGCAAATATACCCTCAAAGATTACGATACGACTTGGCATAACTTTTATCGTATCAAATTTTCTAGCATGAAGAGCAAAATCATAAGTTGGCATTTCAATTGCCACACCATTATATAAATCATTTATATGTTTTTTTAGTAAATCCCAATCAAAGGCATCTGGATGATCAAAATTAACTTTATTACGTTCTTCTAAAGTTAAATGAGATATATCCTTATAATAATAATCTTGCATAATAACCGCGGGTTTATCATCTCCACTAGCTGTGATGATATGTTCAGTTACAGTTGATTTCCCAGAACCAGATCCACCTGCAACTCCAATTATAAAAGTTTCCATATTAATTACCCCGTATACTCTTCTTTAAATAATAGCTCTTTAAGTATTTTAAGCTCGTCACGACACTTAGCAGCTTTTTCGAACTCCAAATTAATTACATGAAGTTTCATTTGTTTTTCAGTTTGCTTGATTAATTTAGCTAACTCTTTGTCTGATAAATGTTTAGGTAATTTAATTTCAAGTTTTTCTTTGTAAATACCATCTATTATATCATTAATTGGCTTAATTATTGTCATCGGTGTTATGCCATGATCTTGATTGTATTGTAATTGCTTATTACGACGGCGCGTCGTCTCATCAATAGCCTTTTGCATAGAATTGGTAATTTTAGCAGCATAAAAAATCGCATGCCCGTTGATATGCCTTGCTGCACGTCCTACAGTTTGAATTAATGAACGCTCAGACCTTAAAAACCCCTCTTTATCAGCATCAAGTATTGCAACTAAACTAACCTCTGGCATATCTAATCCTTCTCGAAGTAAATTAACTCCAACTAAGACATCAAATAACCCAAGACGTAAATCACGAATAATTTCAACACGTTCAACTGTATCAATATCTGAATGTAAATAACGAATTTTGACTCCATTTTCGCTATAATACTCAGCCAATTTCTCAGCCATTTTTTTGGTAAGAGTAGTTACTAAAACTCTCTCATTTTTATCACGCTTCAACTTAATCTCACCAAGTAAATCATCTACTTGGTTATTTACATCTCGTATTTCAATTACTGGATCAACTAAACCTGTGGGACGTACTACCTGCTCTACTAGATTATCCTCATGTTCTTTTTCATAATTCCCAGGAGTAGCTGAGACAAATACTGCTTGAGGCATACGTTTTTCAAATTCAGTAAATTTAAGTGGTCGATTATCAATTGCTGATGGTAGCCTAAAACCATAGTCAATTAAGTTTTGCTTTCTTGCTCTATCGCCATTATACATACCACCAATTTGAGAAATCGTAACATGGGATTCATCAATAAACAATATACTGCTACCAGGTAAATAATCAATCAAAGTTGGTGGTGGCTCACCACTAGTTCTACCTGTTAAATGCCGGGAATAGTTTTCAATACCTTTACAAAAGCCTATTTCTGTAAGCATCTCAAGATCAAATTCAGTTCTTTGGCGAATCCTATAAGCTTCAACCATCTTGCCTGCTGCTTCGTATTCCTTAACTCTAATCTCAAGTTCAGACTTAATTCTACTTGTTGCTGCTATAACAGTATCTTTTGGGGTAACATAATGTGATGATGGAAAAACAGTAAAACGTGACAATCTTTGTTGTATCTTACCTGTTAGTGGATCAAATAATGCTAACATTTCTATCTCATCATCAAAGAGACTTATTCTAACAGCTTCTTCAAAATGCTCTGCTGGAAAAACATCAATCACATCACCTCTCACCCGAAAAGTGCCACGCCGAAAGTCAATATCTGATCTCTCGTACTGCATAGCAACTAGTCTTGAAATAATATTTTTATGTTCAATTTTTTCGTGTTCACGCAAATGAAGTATCATTTCTTGATAGGCTTTTTCTTCACCTAATCCATAAATAGCTGATACTGTTGCGATAATAATTACATCGTCCCTCGATAAGAGAGACTTAGTAGCAGAAAGACGCATTTGTTCAATATGATCATTGATGCTAGAGTCTTTTTCGATAAATAGATCTTTATGTGGAACATACGCCTCAGGCTGATAGTAATCATAGTAAGATACGAAATACTCTACTGCATTTTCAGGGAAGAAATCTCTAAATTCTGCATAAAGCTGTGCCGCTAAGGTTTTATTATGTGCCATAATTAATGCGGGGCGACCAGTTTTCGCTATCACATTAGCCATAGTAAAGGTTTTTCAACTAACTGTTACCCCCAGAAGTGTTTGGCACATAAGTCCATCATTGATACCATCAACTAA
>CANEUJ010000038.1 GCA_947441745.1 Neisseriaceae bacterium
AATCTATTCTGCACATGGAGTTCCATTATCAGTTAGAAAGGCTGCTGAAGCGAAAAATCTCAATATGATTTTTGATGCAACTTGTCCTTTGGTAAGTAAAGTACATATAGAAATAAAAAACCTTCATCGTCAGGGGTATACCATAGTTATGATAGGGCATCGTGGGCATCCTGAGGTAGAGGGAACAATGGGGCAGATTAATAGTGGAATATGCCTAATCGAGACTGAGGCTGATATTGCCCTACTTGATATTCCAAAAAATATAGAAAAAATTGCGGTAGTAACTCAAACTACATTATCAGTTGATGAGACTAAATCGATTATTTCACGATTGAAAGAAGTTTTTCCAAATTTACGCTTGCCGAAGAATGAAGATATTTGTTATGCTACTCAAAATCGTCAAGATGCAGTTAAAAAGATGGCAGAAATTTGCGACATTCTAATAGTGATTGGAAGTAAAAATAGTTCAAACTCAAATCGTCTTAAGGAATTAGCAGAAAACTTGGGAGTTAAATCATATTTAATTGATTTTGCAATTGAAATTAAGAAGGATTGGTTAGAAGGTGTTAGATCAGTTGGTGTTACTGCTGGAGCTTCTGCTCCTGAAGTGCTTGTTGAAGGTGTGATATCCAAGCTTAAACAATATGACTTTAATACTATACAAAATTTAACTGCGGTGGAGGAGCATATGATATTTGCTCTCCCAAGCGAACTAAGATCTTAATAGCACTAATTAGGGAAAGTGCATGGGTACCAACCTATGCTGGTATGACGATGGATGATGGTGCTGTTTAAAGGTTCATCACTCCAAACCAAAACAAGATACTGTTTGTGGCAGGTTTGGGGTCCATATTCTAAAAATGCACTTACACTAGATTTTAGAAGAGAAAGAAAGATATGTTAGAAAATCTATCTACAAAACTATCGGGAATAGTAAAGACATTATCAGGTAATGCTAGATTGACTGAGTCAAATATAGAAGAAGCGTTACGTGAGGTAAGAATTGCATTACTTGAGGCTGACGTGGCTATTCCAGTAGTTAAAAACTTTATTGAAAAAGTAAGAATTGAAGCAGTTGGACAAAAAGTAATTGGAAGTCTTAAGCCAGATCAGGCATTAATTGGTGTGGTTAATGAGCAATTAACTTTGCTTATGGGGGAGTTTAATAATGCTCTTGATCTAAGTTGCGTACCACCAGCAGTCATTTTAATGGCTGGGCTTCAAGGTGCTGGTAAAACCACTACTGTTGGTAAACTAGCCAAGCGGTTGAAAGATATTGATAAGAAAAAAGTATTACTAGTTAGTGCTGACGTTTACCGACCTGCTGCAATTGAACAATTACAAGTATTAGCTAAAAGTATCGATGTAGAGTGTTACGCGTCTGATAACTCACAAAAACCACTTGATATTGTGCTAAATGCTAAAGAATATGCTAAAAACCATTATTTTGATGTATTGATTGTTGATACTGCAGGGCGATTAACGGTTGATGAATTTATGATGACAGAAATCAAACAAATTCATCAAGCATTAACTCCTGTTGAGACTTTGTTTGTTGCTGATGCTATGCTTGGACAAGATGCGGTTAATACTGCTCGTGCTTTTAACGATGCACTATCTTTAACTGGTATAATCTTAACAAAAATGGATGGTGACTCCAGAGGTGGGGCTGCATTATCGATTCGTCAAATTACAGGTAAACCAATTAAATTTATTGGTGTATCTGAAAAAATTAATGGTCTTGAGCCATTTTATCCTGATAGGATAGCATCTCGTATCCTTGGAATGGGAGATATTTTATCTCTTATAGATGAGGTTAAGGGTTCGATTAATGAAGCTGAAACTAGAAAACTGATGGATAAGGTCAAAAAGAGTAAGCGTTTTGATTTGGAGGACTTTAAATCTCAGTTTGAGCAGTTGAATAATATGGGTGGATTAAGTGGTGTTATGGATAAAATGCCAGCAAATATAGCCAGTAAAATACCCAATGTGGTTGGTGAGAAGATGATCACAAAAAATGTAGCGATTATTAATTCAATGACTATTGAAGAGAGAAGAAAACCTGATATATTAAAGGCTTCACGTAAGCGTAGGATTGCACTAGGTAGTGGTTCTAGTGTGCAAGAGGTTAATCAGTTATTAAAGCAGTATGAGCAATTTAATGATATGATGAAAAAATTTGGTGGTGGTGGAGTGATGAAGATGATGAAAGGTATTGGACACTTATTACCGCGTTGATAACTACACAATTATTATTTATTTAAAGGGAAAAAAATGAAAGAAAATTTAGAGCATAAATTAAAAAACCGTCACATACAAATGATTGCGATTGGTGGAGCTATTGGAACAGGGTTTTTCTTAGGTTCAGCAAGCGTTATTAAATTAACAGGTCCATCAATTACATTAGCTTATATACTAGGTGGTTTGATAATTTATGCTATTATGCGAGCTTTAGGTGAGATGACTGTTGATAAACCAAGCTCTGGCTCTTTTGTTGAATATGCACATCTATATTTAGGAACTGGATCTGGATTTGTTGCTGGGTGGAATGCATGGCTACTATTTACTTGTGCTTGTATGTTAGAGGTAACTGCTGCCGCTACATTACTTGATTATTGGATATTGATTCCGCATTGGATTACTTGTGTGGTTTTACTTGTGGTATTTGGTGGCGTGAATTTGATTGGTGTAAAATACTTTGGCGAAGCAGAGTTTTGGTTTTCTGGAATTAAAGTTGTAGCAATTATAGCGATTATTGTAATGGGTGCTTATTTAATTTTTTCTGATCATAATGTGCATCAGGCTGCACGTCAAAATCTTCATGATTATACTCATGTTAATATGTTTTTTACTAATGGGATGATGGGCTTTCTAAGTTCGATGGCAATTGTTTGTCTATCGTTTTGTGGTGCTGAGTTTGTTAGCGTTGCTGCTGGTGAAGCTGAAAATCCAGAAAAATCTATACCCAAGGCAATTAATGGAGTAATTGTTAGGATTATTTTATTTTATGTATTGACTATTGCTATTATAGTTTTAATGTCCAAAGCTGATACCATAACTGCACATAGTAATCCATTTACTGATGTATTTGCTAAATTTGGTTTTACGCACTCTGCTGATATTATAAATTGGGTTGCAATTACTGCGTCATTATCAGCATTAAATAGTTGCATTTATGTTTCATCAAGATTTTTGTATAGACTATCACTAAATGGACAGGCTCCAAAAGTATTTGTTAAAGTCAATAAAAAGCATTTACCAAAAAATGCGATTGTTTTTACCTTAGCAATAGCATTTCTAGTTGTAATTGCTAATTATACTTTTCCAGCAAACATTTTGGAATATTTATTTGCAATAATTACGGTAGCGATTATTATAAATTGGTTTATCATTCTTTTGTCACATATGTTATTTCGTAAGCATTGTATCACTACTGGTAAGGATATAAAATACGTTATGCCCGGTTATCCATATGTAAATATGTTAGTTATGGGTATATTATTTATTATTCTTATTGCGATGGCAAAAAGTAGTGATACTTCATTAAGTGTTTATATTGCACCCGCATGGTTATTAATTTTAACTATTGTATATGCACTAAGCACTGGTAAACGCGGACTAAAATTAGTTAATAAAACAGAAAACAATTCAGTTAATAGTATTTAGTTCACGGTTCGATTTATATTTATCAATTTGCCAATGGTGGACTTTATGTGTTTACCATTGGCTTGATAATCTAGAGCTAATATTTCGCATGATGGTATAAATTAGTCAGGTGGAAGAGGTTTTTTACGCATACTAAAGAAGCATGCTTAGTGCCACTGCTTCTGCTACTTCTATACCATCTACAGCTGCAGATAATATACCACCAGCATACCCAGCACCTTCACCCGCAGGGTAAAACCCACGTGTATTGATACTTTGATAACTACTACTATCGCGTTTAATCCTAACTGGGGATGAAGTGCGGGTTTCTACGCCAGTTAGTAGTGCATCATTCATAGCAAACCCTGGGATTTGTTTATCAAATATGGGTAATGCCTCACGCATAGCTACAATTACATACTCAGGCATTGAGTCTTTTAAATTTACAGGCGTAACTCCAGGTGTATATGATGGAAGTACGCTACCAATTTCAACAGAAGCTTTGTCAATTAAAAAATCACCAACTAATTGAGCTGGAGCGTTGTAATTACGCCCGCCCATAATAAAAGCATTTCTTTCTAATTGTTTTTGAAACTCAATCCCAGCTAATACGCCACCTGGGTAGTCTTTAGGTGTGATGCCAACTACAATGCCACTATTAGCATTTCTTTCATTACGAGAGTATTGACTCATGCCATTAGTTACTACCATTTCTGGCTCGGATGTAGCTGCCACTACCGTACCGCCAGGACACATACAAAAACTATAAACAGAGCGACCATTACTAGCATGATGTACGAGTTTATAATCAGCTGCTCCAAGTAATGGATTACCAGCATTAACTCCAAAGCGACTCTTGTCAATTAGAGATTGTGGGTGTTCTATTCGAAATCCAACTGAGAAAGGTTTTGCTTCCATATATACACCGTTAGAGTGTAGCATATCAAAAGTATCTCGTGCACTATGTCCGATTGCAAAAACGATGTGCTTACTTAGAATTTGTTCTCCGTTAGCTAAAACTATACCTTCAATTTGATGATCTTTGATCAATACGTCAGTGACTTTACTTTGGAAGCGAATTTCACCTCCCAAAGATTCTATAGTTTCTCGCATTTTTTCCACCATAGATACTAAACGAAAAGTTCCTATATGTGGTTTACTCACGTATATAATTTCTTCAGGTGCACCAGCTTTTACAAACTCTTCTAATACCTTACGCGAGTAGTGCTTTGGGTCTTTAATTTGGCTATAGAGTTTACCATCAGAAAACGTCCCTGCACCACCTTCACCAAACTGCACGTTTGATTCTGGATGAAATATTCTTTGTCGCCATAATCCAAAAGTGTCTTTGGTGCGTTCTCTGACGCTTTTACCGCGTTCTATCATTATTGGACGAAAGCCCATTTGTGCTAGTAAGAGACCAGCGAACAAACCACATGGGCCACTACCAATTACAATAGGTCGTGATTTAAGATTAGATGGTGCTTTTGCTACCATTTTATAAGCACGATTTGGAGCAATTGTGACTTTGTTTTTATTTAGAAAACGTTTTTCATTCTTAACTTCTACGTCAAGTGTATAAATAAACCTGATATTGCTAGGATTACGAGCATCATAGCCACGGCGGTATATGGTATATGACACCAAAGTGTCATCTTTTATTCCTAAGCGTTTAAGGATTTCTGCTTTTAGTTCATCGGCGGTATGAGTGAGTGGTAGCTTTATTTCGGTGAGTTGTAACATCAAGAATCCATTTTTATTTATTATAAATATCAAGTTTATAATTTAGGTTAAATTTAACTACAGGCCACTCACTATTAATAATGCTATACGTGTAAGTATCTCCAATTAGTCCATTTTTAAATATTCTATGATTGCGTAATATACCATCAAGTTTGGCACCAAGTCGTTCTATAGCTCTTCTACTTGTATGATTATATGAGCTAGTCCAAAATGTAACAGCAATCGCTTTTAAGTCTTCAAAAGCATGATTTAAAAGTAGTAATTTACTTTCAGTATTAACAGACGATTTTTGGACGCTTTTACTATACCAAGTGAATCCTATTTCTAGGCGTTTACTATTTGCCTCAATATGATCATAATTAGTCATTCCAACAATTTTATTATTAGCAATTACCACAAATGGTAGCATAGACCCAGCTTTTTGTAGATGTAGTCGACGTATGATTTCTGTTTCCATTTCATCAGGGTGTGGAACTTTGGTATACCAAAGATTCCATAATGCACCGTCTTTTACTGCTTCGATTAGATCATTTAGATGATCCAGTGATAGTGGTACTAAAGTTACATATTTACCAGTTAAGGTTACAGGATTTGTCCAATTCATGTTTTTTGCCTCAATATTAAACAAGGATTTCTTTTAGGAGGTAAATGCTATAGCGAAATAATCTATTTGCAACTATTTCAAGAACACCTACTCCACCTAAACAAAATAACTATGACGTAATTGTACAAGAAAGTTTGAGAAAATAGTAAATTAATGCACGAAAGAACTGATTTGCGGTAAGATTGGGGGGTATCTATATTTTAAAACTTTATTTATTAGGAGGCACTATTATGCAAGTACTATCAAAAAATATTTACGTTGGTCCAAGTGTCTATGCTAAATTTCCAGTTATTCGTTATGTGATTGATATTGGAGTTTTAGAATATTGGCCATCGGTAAAACTTGGTAAAGACTTTATTGATGGTCTTATAAATGCTCTACCTAGTTTAGAAAGCCACGGTTGTTCTTATCGTGAAAATGGTGGGTTTATACGTCGCTTACGTGAGGGAGAGGGTACTTGGATTGGGCATGTATGGGAACATACAACTTTAGAGCTCCAAAATATAGCGGGTGCTGATGTATCTTTTGGTAAGACTCGGCTTGTACAAGGTGCTAAACCTGGACTCTATAACATGGTTTTTGAGTACAAGCAAGAAGATGTGGGGCTAAGAGCAAGTATATTAGCCAAAGAACTGCTTCTACATTTGTTACCTGATGAAGTTAAGAGCCAAATTACTAATGAGATACCACAAGATTTTGATTTTGATCGTGAAAAAATTGCTTTTATTAAGTTTGCTCAAAGTAAACAATTTGGCCCAAGTACCCAATCATTGATTGATGCTGCAATAAAGCGTGGAATCCCATATATTCGATTAAATAATCACTCATTAGTCCAATTAGGTCACGGTAAATATCAACAAAGAATTAGAGCTACAATTACGAGCCAAACAAATGATATTGCTGTAGATATTTCATGTGATAAAGGCGAAACAAATAACTTACTTGGTGCTCTTGGGCTTCCTGTTCCAAAGCAGTATTTGGTTAGATATGAAGATGATGCGGTTTTGTATGCAAATAAACTGGGTTACCCAGTTGTTGTTAAGCCACTTGATGGAAATCATGGGCGAGGTATATCCATTGATTTAAAATCTGACGAAGCCATAAAGGTTGCTTTTGGCGTTGCTAAAGAAGTATCAACTTCAGTACTAATCGAAAAATTTATTACTGGTTTTGATCATAGAATGTGTGTAGTTGATGGTAAACTTGTTGCAGTAGCAAAACGTATCCCGGGTCATGTTATTGGGGATGGGAAGCATACTATACGAGAGCTAGTAGACATTGTTAATGAAGATCCTAGACGTGGAGTAGGGCATGAAAAAGCACTAACTAGATTGGAACTTGATTATCAAGCTAAGACATTAATTACCAAATCTGGTTATAAGGTAGATACGGTTTTGAAACCTGGTGAACTTTTGTACCTAAGAGATACTGCCAATTTATCAACTGGTGGCACTGCAATAGATGTTACAGATATAGTACATCCTGATAACCGTGATATGGCGGAGAGAGCGGTATTAGCTGTGGGGCTTGATGTTGGAGGGGTTGATTTTTTAAGCCCTGATATCTCTAAATCTTATTTGGAAGTTGGTGGAGCTATTTGTGAAATTAATGCAGCACCAGGGTTTAGAATGCATGTTCATCCTAGTGAGGGCAAGCCAAGAGATGTGGCTGGTGCTGTGATGGATATGTTATTCCCCAACCCAAATGAAGCAAGAATCCCTATTGTGGCAATAACTGGTACTAATGGTAAAACTACTACCTCAAGAATTGTGGCTCATATGTGGAAATTAACTGGTAAGATTGTAGGATTAACTACAACAGATGGAATATACGTTAATGGACGCTTGACAGTTGAAGGGGATACTACTGGTCCTGTATCAGCACGAATGATATTACGTGATCCATCGGTTGATTTGGCGGTGTTTGAAACAGCTCGTGGTGGCTTACTAAGGAGTGGGCTTGGGTATGATTATTGTAATGTGGGTGCTTGTATAAATGTAACTGAGGATCATTTAGGTAATCGTGGGATAGATACTATATCAGATCTTGCTAGTATTAAACGTGTAGTTATTGAATCAAGTACCGATACTGCGGTTCTTAATGCGGACGATATTGAATGTCTCAAGATGTCAGCATACACTAAAGCCAAAAAAATTGTTTATGTTACAGCTAATTCGGAGCATAGCTTGGTTAAAGAGCATATACGATCTGGGGGTAGTGCAATTACTCTTGAACATGGCATAAATGGTTCAATGATAACAATTTATGACAATCATGTACTTATGCATGTGTTATGGACTCATTTGATACCTGCAACCATTGAAGGTAAGGCAATGCATAATGTTCAAAATGCAATGTTTGCAGTAGCTATTTGTTATAGTATGGGTATGAGTTTAGATGATATCAAAAATGGACTATTAAGCTTTACTACCAATTATTCCCATGTTCCAGGGAGACTAAATATCTTTGATGAATATCCATTTAAAGTCTTGATGGATTATGCCCATAATCCAGCAGCAGTTAGAGCGGTTGGAGAGCTGGTGCAAAAGATAGATGTTCGTGGCACACGCAGCTTGGTAATTGGAGCTCCTGGGGATAGACGAGACGAAGATATTAAAGACTTATCAGCAATTGCTGCTAATTATTTTGATGATTTTATTATCAAAGAAGATGCTGATTTACGGGGGAGAGAAATTTCAGAGGTAGCATCACTTATAAAAAATGCCCTTTTAAATTCTGGTGTCAAACAATCAGCAATAACAATAGTTCTTAATGAAGAATTGGCAATTACTCATGCTTTAGAAAATGCTACAGATGGTGATTTGGTGACTGTTTTGGTTGATAATGTTCAACTTGGCTGGAAGCAAATTATTGATTTCAAAGGTGGTAAAACATATTTGCATGATGCAAAAAACAATTTAGATACACAAAATATTGAAGTTAAGTCTGAGCTATCTACAGAGCTAAATACTTTGATTAAAAATAGTATGATTAATGATGGGAGAGGGGTTCGTTTGGGTAAAATTGAAGAAGCATCAGACTGATGCTGTTGTTAATCTAAAGTGGTGGAGCGGACGGGATTCGAACCCATGACCAACTGATTAAAAGTCAGCTGCTCTACCGGCTGAGCTACCGCTCCATAAACTTTATAAAAACGCACATGGCGTCCCCAACGAGATTCGAACTCGTGTTACCGCCGTGAAAGGGCGATGTCCTAGGCCTCTAGACGATGGGGACGTGGCCTCTATTTTACAGTGACATACAGTACAATTGGTGCACCCGAAGAGATTCGAACTCCTGACCCTCTGGTTCGTAGCCAGATACTCTATCCAACTGAGCTACGGGTGCTTTTGGCGGAGAAAGAGGGATTCGAACCCTCGATACGAGTTTTAGCTCGTATGCTCCCTTAGCAGGGGAGTGCCTTCGACCTCTCGGCCATTTCTCCAAGCTTTATATGTCACTTACTTAGAGGTCAGTATATTATCAGATAGTTACCATGTTGTCAATAAAATTATCATATTTTTATTTTTATTATTAAATTAGCCCAATAAATATTGGCTCAAAAGCATTGTTGCACCAGGCTTTGCAAAAAAATAATCACAAGTGTATAAAAGTTTGATAGAATCATTAACTTTATGATTATTTTTAGAGTCAAGTTATTTACAAAATAGTCAATTTAATTTACGATATTTTAGCTATTATGGAGAGTCTAATGACTAAAGAAAAAGTTGTTGATATTGAGATGTTGACCGATGATGATGTGATAAATATGCCTGAGAGTGAATATATGTGCTCTTTACAGTTGGAGTTTTTTCGCTTAAAGCTATTAGCTCATGAAAAAGAAATTTTAGATAATGCTAAAAAAACTACTCAAGCATTTCAAGAACAAGAAACAAATTATATTGCAGACCCTTCTGATAGAGCTACGATTGAAGAAGAGTATGCTCTAGAGCTTAGAACCCGTGATCGCGAGCGTAAGCTATTGCAAAAGGTTAGAAAAGCACTACACTTGATTGAAACTGGTGATTATGGTTTTTGTGAGGATACTGGTGAACCAATTGGTCTTAAACGTCTAATTGCAAGACCTACAGCTTCTCTTACTATAGAAGCTCAGGAGCGTCGCGAAAAATTGCAAAAACATTACGCAGAAGACTAAAAGTCAAATGACTGCCGACACCCGTGACGTTATCTATTATGATGTTGTAATTGTTGGAGCTGGCCCTAGTGGTCTTGCTACGGCGATTCACTTAAAACAGCGTGATTCTAACTTATCTGTTGCCGTTATAGAAAAAGGTGCCAGTGTTGGAGCAAATATATTATCAGGTTGTGTTATGGATCCTAGTGGTCTTAATGAGCTAATTCCTGATTGGGAAAATCTTGATTTTCCAGTATCGACAAAAGTCACTAGTGACAATCTATTGTTTCTTAGTAAAAACTCCAAATTCAAATTACCAATACCCAAAGACTTTGCCAATGATGGTAATTTCATTATAAGTCTTAGCCATCTTTGTAGTCGTCTTGCACTATATGCAGAAGACTTAGGTGTTGAGATATTTCCAGCTTTTGCAGTGGTTAGCCCTATATTCAAAGACAATAAAATTGTTGGGGTAATAACTGGTGATATGGGGTTAGCTAGAGATGGTAAAAAGACCTCAAACTACCAAGCTGGAATTGAAATTAGATCGAATCAGGTTGTAATTGCAGAAGGTGCAAGAGGGTCATTAGCCAAACAGGTTATAAAGCACTACGGACTTGATAAAGACAGTAGCGTGCAGACCTATGGTCTGGGTATTAAAGAAATTTGGCAAATTAAGCCGTCTAATCACAGCTTGGGCAGGGTAGAGCACCACATAGGATACCCGTTGGGGGGTAATGCTTATGGCGGTGGGTTTTTGTACCATTTAGATGGTGGCTTGTTATCGATTGGGTTGGTGACTGCTCTTGATTATAAAAACCCTCATCTAAACCCATATGCAGAATTTCAGAAATTTAAGCTTCACCCCCATATTCGCCCAATATTAGAAGGGGGCAAGGTAATAGAGTACGGTGCAAGAACTGTAGTTGAGGGTGGGGTTCAGGCATTGCCAAAGCTTAGTTTCCCTGGCGGAGTAATAGTTGGTGATAGTGCTGGGTTTCTTAATGTTGCTAAAATTAAAGGAGTTCATAATGCTATTAAATCAGGTATGCTTGCTTCAAGTGCAATTGTTGAGTCGTTAAACAAAGAAGAGGTTACTATTTATAGTACTAAGTTACAGCAAAGCTCGGTATACAAAGAGCTATATAAAGTTAGAAATTTTCGCCCTGGTTTTAGGATTGGGTTATATTTTGGTTTAATTCATGCTGCAATTGATTACTATTTATTTCGTGGGATTGCACCTTGGACATTTAGGCTAAAAGTCAAAGATAATGAGCGCCTACAACAAGATGCAAAAATAATAAACTACCCTAAACCAGATGGGATAATTAGCTTTGAAAAAAATGCTTCACTTCATCTAGCAAATATTTCTCATGATGAAAATCAACCATGCCATTTACATTTAAAAGATACAAAGATTCCGATAGAAATTAATTTGAAAAAATTTGATTCTCCAGAGCGATACTATTGCCCAGCAGGGGTTTATGAAATAACTAATGATGATAAACTGCAAATCCATAGTCAAAACTGCGTTCATTGCAAAGCCTGTGATATCAAAGATCCGCTACAAAATATAACTTGGTATCCTCCCAGTGGTGGTAGTGGTCCACAATATAGTGAGATGTAAAAATTAGATAAAAAAATACTAATGTGCTATAATATCTCCTCTAGGTTGTATTTTGTTGGTCGCGATAAACTACATATAAATAATAATTTTTTGGATATAAACAAATGTCAAAAACAATAGATACTTTAAGTGCACAAACAAGAAATGAGCATGGTAGAGGAGCGAGCCGCCGCCTGCGTCATAATGGTTTGGTGCCTGCAATCGTTTACGGATTATCAAATGATGCTACTCCTGTAACATTAGATCATAATACAGTTTATTACGCTCTTAAGCGTCCTAATTTTCACACTTCGATTTTGAATATTGAAGTTGATGGCAAAAAAGAAAAAGTGCTATTACGTGATTTTCAAATGCATGCTTATCGCCCACAAGTATTACATTTAGATTTTCAACGTGTAAATGATAAAGAAGAAATTCATATTCATATTCCTTTACAGTTCATTAACGAAGATGTTTCTCGTGCTGTTAAAGTTCAAGGTGCACATATAACTCATATTGCTACTGAAGTTGAAATTCGTGCTAAAGCTGCTGATATTCCTCATAATATCGTTGTAGATTTAAAAGAAATCACGGCTGGTCAAACATTACATCTATCTGATTTGGTTTTACCAAAAGGTGTGGTATTGGTGAATTTACTTCGTGGTGAAGATGCTCCTATTGTGGTTGCTGCTGGTATCGCTGAAGAAGTTGAAGCTCCTGAAGGCT
>CANEUJ010000039.1 GCA_947441745.1 Neisseriaceae bacterium
AAGATAAAGGCTATGAAGTAGTTACAACGCGAGAGCCTGGTGGAACTGTATTAGGTGAAAAAATTCGCAATTTATTGCTACATAATAGTGAGGAAGTTCATCGAATTACTGAGCTATTATTGATGTTTGCATCCCGTCAGCAATTAATATCTGAGTTGATTGAGCCAAATTTAGCGAAAGGCATATGTGTTATAGCGGACAGGTTTATTGATGCATCAATTGCTTACCAAGCTTATGGCCGTGGTATAGGGAGAGAGAAATTAGATAAAGTTATTTCATTATTAGAGCCAAATTATACTACTGATTTAACATTTTTGTTTGATGTGCCACTTGATTTGGCTCTTACGCGCCTTAACAAAAGTAGACAAAAAGATAGAATTGAACAAGAAACAACAGATTTTTTTGCAAACGTTCAAAACGCCTATCAAATTATTGCCAAAAACGAACCAGATAGAGTAAAGGTTATAAATACAAATCAAGTGAAAGCAAAAACCCAGATGCTAATTGCTTCATACTTGAATCAATTGATAAAAAACGGACTAGTTAATGCTTGATAAAATATATCCTTGGCAAACAGGTGATTATGATTATCTCCTTAAATTAAAACAAAGATTGCCTCATGCTTTATTAATAGATGGTGCGAAGGGGCTTGGCGGGATTAATATTGCTAATGCTTTTATTCAAAGTTTATTGTGCGAAAATCCTGATTTAGATGGTAGCTACTGTGAGATATGTAGTTCTTGTTGTTTATATAGTATTAATTCGCATCCAGATTATTATTGTTTGAATTTAGAAGAAGATGAGAAATCGATTACTATTTCTAGTGTTCGAAAGATGACTGAGTTTTTGGCGGTTTCAACTCATTTAGGGCATCATAAAGTAGTTTTGGTAGAAGATGCGAATTTATTAAATATTAATAGTAGTAATGCACTACTCAAAATTCTTGAAGAGCCACCTAGTTATGCGTTGTTTATACTGCTTAGTGATAATGTGGGGAAGCTTTTACCAACTATTGTAAGCAGATGTCAAAAATATAAATTATCAGTTCCTGATACAAATGTAGCAAAAGCGTATTTGACAGACAAAAATATTGCAAATTCAGAATTTTGGCTTACCTATAATAATAACTGCCCATTATTTAATGTGGAAATAACTGAAGAACAGTTTGACTTGTTGATTAAGGTGCTATCAAAACCAAGTGTAGATAAAATCTATAGTTTTACTAATAGTATTGAGAATAAAAATAATGCAATAATATTTGAGTTTATTATAAAATGGCTTAGTGATTTAATTAGTTATAAATTAACAGGAATACTTAAATATTTTTTGAATTATGAAGATACTTTTATTGATTTAGCAGCAAAAGAAAATATCATTAAAACCTTTTACTTGCAGGATAAATTAAATTTTTTACTAGAATGGGCAAGCCATTCTCTTAATCATAAGTTGCAGATGGAAAATATTTTATTTCAATATCAGCAAGTTTTTGTAAAGTAGTTTTATACTAAAAAGGTTCTCATATGTTATTTGATTCGGTACACCATATCGCTATAATTTGTTCTGATTATCAAAAATCAAAGCATTTCTATACTGAAATACTTGGGTTTAAAGTTATTCATGAGGCTTATCGCGAAAAGCGTTCATCTTATAAGCTTGATTTGGCAGTTGGGGACAATATTCAAATTGAATTATTTTCTTTTTCAAATCCACCAAAGAGAGTATCTGGTATCTCTGGGGAAGCATGTGGGTTACGCCATTTGGCATTTGCGGTAACTGATATAGATGCTACGATTAAACATTTGCAAGCATTTAATATACCTATTGAACCAATT
Organism: Neisseriaceae bacterium; assembly: GCA_947441745.1. GTDB lineage: Bacteria > Pseudomonadota > Gammaproteobacteria > Burkholderiales > UBA11063 > Aquella. Next base: position 1,833 of record CANEUJ010000039.1, read on the forward strand.
CGAGTTGATGAATATACAGGCAAAAAATTTACATTCTTTGCCGATCCAGATGGTTTACCGTTAGAAATATACTCTTCGTAGAGTTAAGAAATTATTTAGCTAAAATTATAAATCAGAATAAATTAATGAAAGAACATAATGGCAATAATTACAATTGATAAGGCAAGTCTTGCTTTTGGCCACTATACACTACTTGATAAAGTTAGTTTCGGAATTGAAAAGGGTGACAAAATTGGTCTAATCGGTAGAAATGGTGCAGGTAAGTCATCACTCTTAAAGGCATTGGCAAATACTATCAAACTTGATGATGGACAAATTTATTATACTGAAGGTACCAAAGTAGTTTATGTACCTCAAGAACCTATATTAGATCCAAAACATACTATTTTTAATGAAGTATTTTCAGGTCTTGGAGAAGTTCGCCAATTATTAAGTGATTATTATGAGATCCTTGATAAAATGGCAACTGATTATACTGATGATTTATTGGATTCGTTAAATGATCTACAAGAAAAACTAGAGCATGCGAATGCTTTTGCATCCAAAAACCTCATTGATAAAGTATTAACAGACTTGGGACTAGATGGGCATCAAAGTGTTGGAGAGTTATCTGGTGGGGTCAAGAAAAAAGTTGCAATAGCAAGAGCTTTGGTCGCTGAGCCTGATGTTTTATTACTTGATGAACCAACCAATCATTTGGATATAACAGCGACTTTGTGGCTAGAAAAAGTAGTCAATGATTTTAATGGTACCATAGTATTAATTACCCATGATAGAACATTTCTTGATAAGACAGTTAACAAAATAGTTGAACTAGATCGTGGACGGCTAAATGTATATCCTGGAAGCTTTGCTAAATATCAAGAATATAAAGCATTGCAATTAGCGGATGAAGCTAAAATAAATCATGAATTTGATAAATTTCTAGCTCAAGAAGAGGTTTGGATTAGAAAAGGTATTGAAGCACGTCGCACCAGAAACGAAGGGCGTGTTAGACGACTTGAGCAATTAAGAGTTGATAGAGCTGCTCGTCGTGATAGGGTTGGTAAGGTAAACTTTCAGGTGGATCGTGGTTCATTGTCAGGTAAGATAGTAGCTGAACTTGAGAACGTAAATATTAGTTTTGACAATAGAGATATTGTGAAAAACTTCACAACAACAGTGATGCGTGGGGATAAAATAGGTCTAATTGGCCCTAATGGTATTGGTAAATCAACACTGCTTAAGATAATACTTGGAGAACAAGATCCAGATAATGGTACTACTAAATTAGGTACTAAAGTTGAAATTGCTTATTTTGATCAATTTCGTGAGCAATTAGATGAAGAGGCAACTATTGCTGAAGTAGTTAGTCAAGGTCAGGATTTTATTGAAGTAAATGGTCGAAAAATTCATGTGGCTACTTATTTGGAAGATTTCTTATTTGCTCCAGCTCGCTTTAGGTCTCAGGTTAAATCATTATCAGGTGGCGAACGTAATCGCCTTCTTTTAGCTCGCTTATTTTCGCGACCAGCCAATGTATTAGTATTAGATGAACCAACCAATGATCTTGATATTGAAACCCTAGAACTGCTTGAGGATCTATTGATTAATTATACTGGTACTGTTTTTCTAGTAAGTCATGATAGGACTTTTCTTGATAACGTTGTTACTCAGTCCTATGTGTTTTTGGGTGATGGTAAGATTCTGGAATTAGCTGGTGGATATTCAGATTGGCTTGACTATAAAGCACGAATAGTACCACCACCAACCACAACTGTAGCAAATACTAAACAACCTCAAATAATTAAAAAAACTCGTGCAAAATTATCATTTAAAGAAAAAACTGAGTTAGAGGGTTTACCAAAGATATTGGAGCTTCTTGAAGAGGAACAAGTTATGCTGCAACAAACATTAGCAGATGTTAATCTATATAAAACAAACCCAGAAAAAGCTATACAATATCAAACACGTTTAGCACAAATAGATGAAGAATTGTTAGTTCAATTAGCACGTTGGGAAGAATTAGAGGGTAATTAAAATGCAAACGATACATCAATATATATGTACACAAATACAAACTCTTTTGGGGGTTACAGAAGCCCATGGGGGAGTTGCTATTGCATATCTTGTATTAATAGGAATTGTATTTGCGATTGCATTTGGGGTTTATATTGTAACTAGTTTATTAGTGGTGCATCTTATTCAAAGGGCGTTTAAGCATACTAAATCAATTTATCTGCATATAATTGCTAAAAATAAAACTATGGATGCATTATCTCATTTTATAAGTGCTAGTGTGTTTTATGCTGGGATTCAGTTTATAAAAGAGCAAAGTGACGCTGATTTTGCATATTTACAACAAATTGCTCATGCTATATCCGTTTTGTATGTTTCTCTTAGCTTAATATTTATTATTAATTATATGATTTTGTCGCTTAATCAATATTATGTTAAGAAGTTTCATTTTTCTAATCAATACCCAATCTATAGTTATCTTAAAGTTGCAATTGTAATTTTATGGTTGATTTGGGTGATGTTGATAGCTGCATATTTTGCTAATACTTCGCCTCTTACTCTTCTAACAGGTCTTGGTGCGGTATCTGCTATATTTCTATTATTATTTCGCGATTCATTACTTGGGATTGTAGCAAGTATTCAAGTTACAGCATCTAATATAGTAAGAATAGGTGATAGAATAATTCTTGATAAATATAGTGTTGATGGAGATGTTATTGATATTGCAATCACTACAGTTAAGGTGCTAAATTCGGATAATACTATTGCAACTATTCCAACATATTCCTTGATCTCTGAAGTAGTGAGAAACTGGCGTGGTGTAATTGAGAATGGTGGACGTAGAATTAAACGTTCCTTACACTTAGATATAGATAGTATTGGTGTTTGTAATCCAGAGTTACTTAAAAAACTAAGTGAAGTGCAAGTCCTTCGTAACTACATAGAAACCCATCTCGGTGAGGAAATTATTAATTTAGCACTATATCGTACCTATCTACTTGACTACTTAACAAAGCATCCAGGTATTAATAATAAACTAGTTACAGTAGTACGCCATTTAGAGTCAAGCGTAACTGGACTTCCTGTTGAAATTTATGCATTTAGTAATGATACTTCATTTGTAGGCTATGAAGCAATTCAAGCCGATGTTTTTGAGCATTGTTTTGTAGCACTTGGAAAGTTTAACCTAAAAATTCTTCAGTATCCAAGAGCATAAGATATTAGAGCATGAATCCCAGCATGTGCTGGGATGACATAAGAGGTGATGGCATTTTCATTGTCATTCCAAACAACAACACGATGCTGTTTCAATAAGAGTTTGGAATCCCAGTTCTAATACGCACAATAGAGCAAGGGCGTTATTAATAACTATTTGACCAACTAGAATCAATAATATCACCACTAATTTTATTGAGTTTGGTTTGTGTTGTTCCATTTATATTGACTATATACATACTACTATTACTTGAGAATAATATCAGTTTATCATTGGGTGCGAAGCTAGGCCCGATATCAAGACTTGAATTCATACTCACTGGGTACGCTGCTTTGGTAGCTAAATTCATTACGTAGGTTTTTAGCGTTCCATAGTTACGGTTAATAAATATCATTTTGCTTAGATCATGTGACAAATGAGGTGTAGTATTATAGTTTCCTAAATTTAAGGTCATTCTAACAGGTGTAGAACCTTTTAAATCAGTCATAAAAATTTGTGGGCCACCATCATGGTTTGAAGTAAACACTATACTACCATTTTTGCCAATTGAGGCTTCGGTATCAATGGAGCCAAAGTTAATTAAGCTAGATGTTGGAGCTTTAGGTTTGAAAGGTTTATTGTTTACTAGATATACATGTGATCCATAGTCCTTAGTGAGTGTAACAGCTAATTGTGAGGAATCAAATGTAAAAGCAGGAGATGAATTAGAGCCACTATAGTTTGATACTATATAGCGGTTAGTTTTATATAAATCTTGTACATATACTACAGGTTTACCAAGCTCTAAGGTAGCGTACGAAATTTGTTGTCCTGCATTATCCCAGGCAAGAGAAATAATTGGTGATTTCGCAATTAATAATGTTTTTTGATTATAGCCATCATAATCAGAAATAACTATTGAGTAGTTATTACCTGAATGTAAAATATATGCAATTTTAGAAGTAAATATACCAGGTACGTTAGTTAGCTGCTTGTAAATAGCATTGCTACTAGTGTGTGCAACTTTTCGGATGTTGCCATCTGGGTTGAAGCTATATGTTTGATTTGCTAGGGTTTTATTTTCAGATTTTACACCTACGTTATTAGTGAGTTTAAAAGATAATTGATTTTTATTAGTAATAGATCCAGTTAAAATATATTGTACAGAACTTTCTACATTATCTAAACTACTATATTTTTTTACATTAAATTCACCAGTTATAGTTAAATCACTAGCAATAATATCAGTGATATTATTATCGCTAACTGAATCACTTTCAAAGTTAACTATTGCAACTGATGGTAAACCTATACCGCTACCACCAACAATTTCGATATTTTGATCGGCATTAATGTGAAAGGATATTATAAATAATCCGATAAATCCAAGTATTCTAATTTTCATGTGTACTCTTTCTATTATTGAGGTTTAAAAGTTAATTTTAGTTTACGAAAATCGTTAAAGTTAGCACCATCTGGTAATGGTGGAAAAGTTTCTGCACGGTTAATTGCTTGAGTTACTGCATCATCATATGCACTATTACCGCTAGAACTAACCATTCGCACCTGATATACTTGCATATTAGGTAGTAATGTTACTTCTATAACTACCTTAGTGTTAGGGTCAAGGTTATCAGGCATAGCAACAAATGGTCTAACCCGTGCAATTACCAGATCAGCATAATTAGCAGTCATATTATTGGTATCAGATGTACCTAAATTTGCCCCCCCAGTTGCCAGACCTTTGCTATTACCTTTTGATGGTGCAATATCATTTAATAAATCAGTAACATCTGCATTTGTTGCTGGCTTCTTATTTGGCTTTGGTGTCGGTAAAACCTTAGGCGGTGTTTGAACTTTTGGTGTTAATGTAGGAACTATTTGTGTATCTGGTTGTTTTAGTTTTATATCTGCAGTATTATTGTTTGATATAGCATTAATTGTTGGTTTTGCGGGGACTACACGTTGTTGTACATCTGCGTGCATTGATACTAACTCAACCTCCATGCCATCGGAACGCGATGGTACTAATATATTAGCGTTTTTTAAGTTCAGCATAGTAGCTATTAATAGTACGTGGAATAATAACGAAATTACGAAACCATGATTATTTTTTTTATCCATTACGTCTTTATAACCTATTAGCTGTTACGCTCTTTCACTACAAGTGCTACTTTTTTTACACCTGAAGCATATAGTTTATCAACTACAACAATGACTTTATTATATTGCACTTCTTTATCAGCTGAAATTACAACAGGGGTATCACCAGTAGCTAAATTATGAACTTGACTTATTAAACTATCGATATTTGCAACTGGAATTGTGGTATTATCTTTTGTTATGGAAAAGCTTCCACCTTTACTGATATTAATTTCTACGGGTTGCTGTGTTACTTGAGCTGCTTTACCAACGCTAGGTAGATTAATTACTCCAGGTACAAACATTGGAGCTGTTACCATGAAAATAATTAGTAATACTAGCATCACATCAATATATGGCACCACATTCATTTGATTAATTAAGCCATTGGTTTTAGCCCTGCGTCTCATTTAAGCCCCTTTTTTATAAGCTATGGTTAGTCCATCTGCAATTGGTAACATGCAAATATCTACTCGCGGATCATTCTTTATTATTTCATTTAATTTTTTTATTGCTAATGCCGAGTTTGAAGGTTTTTCTTCTAATACAGCACCTTTAAATAAAACATTATCTACCAAAATTAAACCACCAACCCTTACTAATTGATAACAATATTCATAGTATGCTGGATAATCAGTTTTATTAGCATCAATAAAAGCAATGTCAAACTGTTCGCTGTTGGCAATAAGTTTAGCACATGATGAGATTGCAGATCCCACTATTACTCTAATTTGTTTCTCAACATTAGCTTCACTCCAAAATTCTCGAGCGATTTTTAGATATTCATTATTCAGGTCAAGTGCAGTAACGTGACCGTCAGTTCCCATGGCTAAAGCCATACTAAGAGAGCTATATCCAGTAAATACTCCAAGCTCCAGATAGCGTTTTGCACCTATCATTTTGGCAAGTAACCCCATAAGCTGACCTTGATCAACTGATATCTGCATCTGCCGATTTGAAAGCTTCGCCGTCTCGTTTCTTAGTTTGATAAGTACCGAGTGTTCTCGCACTCCAAAATCTACTGCGTATTGATACAATTCTTCACTAAGTACTGTTTTTGACATTTATTTAGCATCACTTGAGTAATCAAAGTAAGCATATCCATGTTTAGGTGCTGAACTATCTTTATAAGTTTGTTGTTCTTCATTATCAATAAAATCTTTATCCCACCAAGTGCTTCTTAATTGTTTTTGTGTATCTTTAATTTGAGGCTTTTTTTGTAACAGCTGGTTAATAAATGTATCAACTTCTGAAACAAATTTTCTATCTAATGCCATTTATATTTCCTTAAAAAATTATTTCTTAGTCCCTATTTGTTTTAAGCGTTCTTGTAGAAAAGATCCTGCAGTATAGCGTGATGATAATACTACTTCAGGTCTGGCGTGCAAAAATAGTGGAATTGAATATCTTGATTTTAAACGGTTTTCATCAGTTGGGTTTATAACGCGGTGAATAGTTGATTTATAAAAACCATCAGTTGCTTCTTGTAACATATCGCTAATATTAATTGATAACATTCCAGGATCTACAGGAACTTCAATCCAGTTGCCATTTTTGTCTTGAAGCTCAAGTCCTGACTCGGATGCTGCCACTAAAACCGTCAGAAGATTAATGTCAGTATGTGCATTAGCCCGTATAGCACCATGAGCTTCATCACCTTTTAAAGGCGGATAATGAAGTATACGCATTAAAATTTGTTCTGAATCTTTTATCATATTTGATAATGGCTCAGTTAGTCTATCTCGAATATTTGATGGAAGATTGTCTTCCGCCCATCCTAATAAAGTAACTGCAATATCAGTCATTTGTAATTGCAAGTCTTTGGTTTTGTCAGTTAGCTCTTTTGGGTATTGTCCCCAAGGGTAATAATGATAAAATTCTTTGATATCTTTGATATTATAACCCACTGCAGTTTCTGAAGTGCTTATTGGAAATAAACCATCTTGAGTATCATTGTTGTATAAGTAATTCATCTTATAATCAGATGCAAAAAACTTTGCCCATTCGTTAAATACCTCTTTAACCAAACTATAATCAATAGGATGATTTTTAATTACTGCAAACCCTGTATTAATAAGTGAATTGGCAAAATCTTTACTCGCTGTCTGTGATTTAAAATCTACTTGTGTTACTTGCATATATATTCCTAATTAATTATTCCACCACCAAGGCATAGTGCATTATCATATATAACTACTGATTGCCCTGGGGTAATTGCCCACTGTGGCTTCTCAAATTCCAAATGTAGCTTATCCCCATCATACGATAACGTGCATGGAGCATCTGCCATTCTATATCTAGTTTTGGCACTATAGCGTCCTTCAATTGGATTTTGCTCAAGCCCAAAACTTAATTGATTCGCCCAAAGTTCTTTTTTAAAGAGTAGGGGATTGTCATGACCTTGAACTACTATCAATTCATTATTATCTAGGTTTTTATCTGCTACAAACCAAGGTTCGCCTTGTCCGCCAATTCCAAGCCCTTTACGTTGCCCAAGGGTATAGTACATAAGTCCCATGTGCTCACCCATGATTTTACCATCAGGGGTAATCATGCGTCCAGGAATTGTTGGCATATAACGTTTTAAAAACTGACGAAATGGTTGTTCCCCAATAAAGCAAATACCAGTGCTATCTTTTTTATTTGCTGTTGGAAGCTTTAGTTTTGCAGCAATTTGGCGTATTTCAGGTTTAGTTATATGGGCTAATGGAAATAGGGCTCTACTTATCTGGTATTGATTTAATCGATAGAGAAAGTAGCTTTGATCTTTATTTTTGTCAGTAGCTTTGGCTAAGACTGATTTATCATTTCGAGATACCTTGTCTACATAATGACCAGTAGCTATATAGTCAGCACCAATATTAATAGCATGATCAAGAAAGGATTTGAATTTAATCTCTGAGTTGCATAGAATATCTGGGTTTGGAGTACGTCCATTCTGATATTCTTCTAGAAAATAACTAAAAACTCTATCTTTATATTCTTTAGCGAAATTAACTATTTCGATATCAATTCCAAGGCAATCAGCAACAGCTATTGCATCTAAGCTATCTTCTTTAATAGTGCAGTATTCATCATCTTCAAATCCCTCCCAGTTTTGCATAAATATTCCAAGAACATCATAACCTTGTTCTTTTAGTAAATACGCAGCAACGGATGAGTCAACACCACCAGATAAACCAACGACAACTTTCATATCCAAAATTTACTCTATATTATAATTTAGACTACATTTTACCAGAAAAATAGTATTATGGCACTAAATACTTATAGGTGATGATATCATTATTTCTAAAATGATACTTGCTTTTATGTGGCTTGTGCTTTATTTATGGTTTTTAGATCTGCAGTTATTATTTCTTCAAGTTCTTTATTATGGTTTTCTGATTCAGTAATATAATCTCCAATGGTTTTTTTAACTTCACTAATATAATCATCTGTAAATTTTCCATCATATAAGTGTGCCATTTTTAACAAACTTTCTTCATCACTTTGTTTAAACTTAGCTGTCAGGTTACTAGCAACATTTGCTGTAAATCCGAGAGTGGTAAGAGTGTGAGTAGCCATATTTAATGCACTATCAAAAGTTTCTCGATATATATCTTTAAATGCAACCCCTTTTTTTATAGCATCGTAAACATTGGTTCGGCTATGAACACGCATTAAAATTTTTATATCTGGGTAGGTGTTATTGACGATTCCTGCAATTTGTAATGCCGCTTCAGAGTCATCAATAGCCAATATAAGTACTTTAGCATGGCTAAGACCAGCTGTATTTAAAAGTTCTATACGTTTAGCATCACCAAAGAAGACCTTAAAGCCGAATTTTCTTAGATTTTCTACTTGATTTGGATCAATATCTAATACCGTAGTTCCAATTTTATTGGCAACCATAATACGACCAACAACCTGCCCAAAGCGACCAAAACCAGCAATTATCACTGGGTTTTCTTGTCCAACAATGTCTGATTCTTGGTTTGTTTGAACTTTTGATAAATATGGTTCGATAGCTTTTTCATAAAAAAGCATTATAAGTGGAGTTATTAACATAGATAATGCTACTACAGCAACTAGTTCCTTAGATAAGTCACTGGTTAATATTTCCTCCTGTGTTGCATAAGAAAGTAAAACAAAGCAGAATTCACCACCTTGTGCCAGAATCATTGAAGTCATTAAATTATCACGTAATTGTTTTTTAAATATGCTACCCAAAATAAATAATACTAGAAATTTGGTTATTACTAATAAAAATACTAGACATAGTATTAAAGCTAAATGCTGACTTATTAGTAAGAAGTTTATATTACTACCAACTGATATAAAGAATAACCCAAGAAGCAACCCCTTAAATGGTTGAATATCAGCTTCTAATTCATGGCGATACTCACTTTCAGCAAGAACTACTCCAGCTAAGAATGCCCCTAACGCAGGTGATAGACCAACATATTGCATTGCAAGAGATATTCCAATCACCAATAATAGAGCAAGTGCTGTAAATGCTTCATGAAGTTTACTGCTTGCAATAAATTTAAAGATTGGTTTAACTAGATATTTACCAGATATTATAATAGCCCCAATTAATGAAATAATTAGAATGCTTTGTTTGATTCCAGATAAGCTATTAGCGTTCAAATTAGATACTTTGCTACTTAATAAAGGAAATATTGATAGCATAGGTATTACCGCAATATCCTGAAATAGAAGCACCGCAAATATTGTGCTACCTGCTTCAAGTTTGATCCAGCCTTTTTCATTAAGCATTTGTAATACAATTGCTGTAGATGATGAAGTAAAAATCATACCAATAGCTATTGCACTAGCATTAGACAGACCAAAAAATTTAGCTATTAAGGTAATTACTCCAATAGTCAATATGACTTGTAATCCACCGGTAAATAATAATGGTTTTCTAAGCTCCCAAAGCATAGCAGGACGTAGTTCAAGCCCTACTAGGAATAGCATCATAACTAC
>CANEUJ010000040.1 GCA_947441745.1 Neisseriaceae bacterium
CAAAGCACGAGGCATCAAACTTAGTAAGTTTACTATTTACATCAGTTATTGATTTTTTGAGATTATCTAACTTCTGAAAAATAACTTTATCAGCACCAATAATTTGGGTTATTTCATCGTCGGTTCTGTTATAAGCAACTAGTTCCGCATGGGTTGGCATATCTATACCATATACATTTGGGAAGCGAACTTGTGGAGCAGCTGAAGCAAGGTATACTTTTTTCGCACCGCATTGTCTTACGATATTTATGATTTCTTTAGACGTTGTGCCACGAACTATAGAGTCATCAACTAGTAATACGTTTTTATCTTTAAACTCAATTGAAACTGGGCTTAGTTTACTTCTAACTGCAGATTTTCTTTGATTCTGGTCAGCTAGCATAAAGGTTCGACCCATAAAATGGTTTTTTACAAAACCTTCACGATAAGGTATTTTGAGAGATTCAGCTACTTCGACTGCTGGTACTCTAGAGGTGTCGGGAATAGGTATTACTACATCTATATCAAGTTTTAGTTCTTTTATGGTTTGTGCTAAGCATCGTCCCATATTGCGTCTTGCTAATTGTACTGACACGTCTTCAATCACAGAATCAGGGCGTGATAAGTACACAAATTCGAATAAACATATATTTAGCTGTGGCGAAGGATGACAAATTCGGTTTTCTAGTGTTCCATCAAGTTTTATGATAACTGCTTCACCTGGCTTAATAGTTCGAACAAGTTCAAAACCATTTATATCAATAGCACAAGTCTCAGATGATATCATATGAGTAACTTGATTTTCTATGGTTTTTCTACCGATTACTAATGGGCGTATTCCATTGGGGTCGCGAAAGGCTACAAGTCCATAGTTGGCAATTAAGCTAACGACAGCATACCCACCTTTGATTCTTTGGTTTAGATTGGTGATAGCATCAAAGATTTTATCATTAGTCAAATCTTTATGTACTGTCAGTTGTTCAAGTTCAAAAGCAAAAACATTAGTAAGAATTTCAGAGTCAGAATGAGTGCGTACATGTCTATGGTTTTTTGTAAGCACATCATCACGAAGTTTATTTGCATTAACAAGATTACCATTATGAGCAAGCATTATTCCAAAAGGGGAATTGACATAAAAAGGGTGAGCCTCATCTGGGTTGTTAGCAGCCCCTGCCGTTGGATAACGAACATGACCAATACCAGCATTACCTTTAAGGTAGGTCATATCTTGTTCGGTAATAACCTCTTTAACGAGACCTAAGTCTTTTTTCAGGTGCATTAGGTTACCATCCATAGTTGCAATGCCTGCGGCTTGTTGCCCACGATGCTGGAGACTTTTTAGACTATTAACTAGAGCATAGTTAATGGGAGATGACGATACAATGCCTATAATTCCGCACATAGAAGATCCTTAAAAACTTATAGAATTATACCACACTAAACAGGTGCTATTATAGGTGGTTTTGGTAATTCATTAATATGGTTTGATATTGATTTAGTAATCCAAGTAACAGTTGGAGTTAGAATAAAGTTGAGACGCGATTTTTGCCAAGAATGATCTTTATCAATTTGGAATGTTTCGACTATAAATACTAAGATGGCACATATTAGTATTCCGCGTATAGCCCCAAACAAAGCACCAAGTAGATAGTTGAGACCACCTAGGCCAATACTTTTTATTATTGAAGCAGATAGTTTTTTGATTATTGCGATTAAAATCGCAACCAATATAAAAGCAATAACAAATACAATAAATCCTCTAAGAAGAGTATTGGTAATGCTATTTGGTATTTTAGCTTCTATGAAGTTTCCAAAATGTTGCATGACTGCAAAAGCAATAAACCAAACACTTAGAGATAATAACTCGTTTATTGCTCCCCTAAAAAGAGCAATTATTGTTGAAACAGCAATTATGCATAAAAAAATTGCATCATAATTAGCACTAAGCATCTTTAGTCATCACTTGAATTGATATCTTTCAACATACGTTCCGCATCAGTTTGGTTGCTAAAAGGTCCAGTGCGTAAACGATAAACTGTTCCTTTTGGCGTATCAACACTTTGGATAATTGTTTTAATGTCTTTATTTGCAAAAGTGTTTTGCATTTGAATTAGCTTGTTTTTGTCACTACTTGCTATTAGTTGAACATAATAGCGTGGTTTTGTACTAGGTTTACTTTGACCATTTAAAATATCTTCAGGAGATAAAGTTGTTTTTGGAGTATCTATTACGATTCTTGGTTTCAAAGTTTGAGTTTCTGTGCTTTTGGTATCAATGTTCAAAATTGTAACTGGTGTATTAGCTCCACTAGGACTTGAAGCAATATCTGAGCTAGAAGCTTTTATAGGCAAAGCAACTGGTGTAGAAGATGTTTCTTTAGGTGGGGTGGCTGATTCAGCTATAATAGGATCTGATGCTGAAAATACTTGACTTGCTGTAGGCTTTGATGCAACAGGGCTAGTATTTCTTATTTCGACACTAACTGGGTTTTTTAGTTGATCAATTGGTGTCACATGACTAGTAACTTTAACTAGGATAACAAGAGCAAATATTAGCAAGAACAAGCTACCAATTAGGCGACGTCTAGCTTTGGTTTTTTTGTTTTCGGTTAATTTTATTAGATGGCTTTTATTTTTACCATAAAAATTAGTTTGCATGATTATGTCCTTATCGTCTTAATTGTCCAATGATTTTATGGGCTTCTTCAACAACCAGAAATGATCCAAAGCATATGATTCTGGCGTTCTCTATTTTGGAAGCGTTTTGATATGCTTTAGCTATACTATCACATTCTATAATTTGTGAGTTATTTATACCTTGTTCTATTAGTATTTTTGCGATACTATTAGTATCCATGCTTCGAGTTGTATTTGTTTTAGCAATAAACCATTTATCAAATTTATCGGCACAAAGTTTGATAACTTCTACGGCATCTTTATCTTTGGCAATTCCAAATACTGCCACATTTTGTGCTGCAAACGGCAATTTTAGCATATTTGAGAGCATAGTGGTTACAGAGTGTGGGTTATGAGCAACATCAAGAATTATTTGCGGGTTTCCTGGTAAAACTTGAAAACGCCCAATTAATGTTGTTTTAAGTAGCCCAGTTTTTATCATCCCAGTACTTATTGGGAAGCTATTCTTAAGTTCATGTAAAATTGATAAACTAAGAGCTACATTATTAGCTTGTATATCACCACGAAGTGATGGTTATGGTAGGCTATAAAATGTTTTATCCTTACACCAGACATCAAAACTTAGTTCATGACGGTTTACTCCAAAATCAGTACCAAATATTTGAAGATTTGCACCGATTGCTTTAGCATTATTAATAAGACTTAGGGGAGGGTTGTCACCCCCAAAAAAAGCTAACTTGTTTTGTCTATATATTCCAGATTTTTGATAGCCAATCGCATCAATAGTATCGCCTAGTATATCCATGTGATCAAAATCTACATTGGTAACTGCACTAATAGTTGGTTCAAATAAATTAGTTATATCATTAAGCCCGCCAATACCAACTTCAATTATTGCAATATCAATTTTGTGCTTTATAAAGATTTTGTGTGCTACTAAGGTGAAAGTCTTAAATAAACCAATACCATCAGTATGGCTAATTATTTCAGATAGGGTGTTTTCAAGAGTTTCATTATCAATAGGCTTATTGTTTATGCATATTCGTTCATTGTAATTAAATACATGGGGTGAAGTGAAGGTGCCAACATTAAACCCAGCAATAGTTAGGATTGTAGTTAAATAAGCACACACTGAGCCTTTACCATTAGTGCCGCCAACTAGTATTATTGGGTATGTGGGTTTAATATTGAGTATTTTAATAAGTTTTGTGATATCAATATTATTGTTGACTGGGTTTTGTAATAACTTAGAGATTAGATTGTTTAACTCCATTGTAGAAACATCCGTAAGTTTTTATATTCATTAATTGGGACGCTGTCTAAATATATAGGTATGGTAATTTTGGAGTTGTTATATTCAAGATTAATCATAGTTAATAAAAAAGTTATTTGGCGACAATTAATTAGTAGAGCTTCATAGGATTTATTATTTTTATATAAGGTGAATTTTGAGTTTTCGGTATCTATGTCCAGTTTATATTGAGTTCGCAAAGAAAATGCTAGAAAATATAAAGCAATAAAAATAAGTCCTAGATAACTAGCAAAAAAAATTGAAATAGAGATAATAACCAAACTAATTAATAATGTAGCAACTAACCATATTTTGGATAGGTGGGGTTTTATATTAATTAGTTTGGTTTGCATGTGCTTAATTAGTGTAAAGTATTCTCAGGCTCATCATTAGTAATGTCTACCATTGTTGGATAAATTTCAACATCAAACCATTCCCAAAACATTTTAAGCGTTAGGTCAACTGGCCAAGTGTTTTCATCTTCAGTCCAAGATGCTAGTTCTAGTGCAAATAAATCAGCAAATTTTTCATCTACGAAGTTAATACCATCTTCAATTTCTCCAACCTCAGGAATCAAATAAGAATTGCAATCAATTCTGATGCTTTCAAGGGTAATTTCTTGGTTTAAATCATCAAATGAATTGTTAATCCAATCTAAAAATGGTTGGCGTGGTTTAAGTATAGCAACTGATCGTTCAACAAAGTAATACATGACTAATCCTAAAAAACTTTAAGTATAATATTATATCTTATTTCTACTGTTACACACACATAATTCCAGCTATTTTTTGGTTACCCCATCGTTTTTTTGGGGCATCCCATTGACTGATGGGAATAATCCTCTAAATACTGCACTTGCAACATTTAAATTACCATTTCTTTTATGTTTTTATCTATAATTAGTTTTGCTTTTGTGGCTTTTATGATTTCGTCAACTGATACCCCAGGGGCGTGTTCTAATAGTTTTAGTCCATTCTTTGTGACTTTTATCGTGGCTAATTCAGTGACAATCAAGTTAACTACTCCAGTACCAGTTAGTGGCAAGGTGCATTTAGGGAGTATTTTACTGGAGCCATCTTTTGTTACATGTTGCATTACTACAATTACATGTTTTGCCCCAACAACAAGATCCATCGCACCCCCCATACCTTTTAGTTTTTTCCCAGGTATCATCCAGTTTGCGATGTCACCATTTTCGTCAACTTCCATAGCCCCTAGGATGGTAAGATCAACTTTACCGCCTCTAATCATAGCGAAAGATTCAGTGGCTGAGAAATAAGACGAACCAGGCATTTCAGTAATGGTTTGTTTCCCTGCGTTAATAAGATCGGGATCAATTTCATCCTCAGTTGGGAATGGGCCAATACCAAGCATCCCGTTTTCACTTTGAAGTATTACATCCATATCTTTAGGTATGTAGTTTGCAACTAAAGTTGGAATTCCAATGCCCAAATTTACATAATATCCAGCATGAATTTCTTTGGCGACCCTAGATGCCATTTGTTCTCTAGTTAAAGCCATTAATTACTCCTTGTGGTACGATTTTCAATGCGTTTTTCATAATTGCTACCTTGAAATATACGTTTCACGTATATACCTGGAGTATGTACCATATCAGGATTAATTGAACCTACTGGAACGAGCTCTTCAACTTCAGCTATAGTTACTCGTCCTGCTGTTGCAACTATTGGGTTAAAGTTACGTGCTGTCTTACGATATACTAGATTTCCTAGAGCATCTCCCTTCCAAGCTTTTACTATAGCAAAATCTGTCGTGATAGATTCTTCTAATATATAGTTTCGCCCATTATAGACTCTAACTTCTTTGTTAGTGGCAACTATTGTACCCGCTCCAGTTGGAGTAAAGAAGGCTGGAATACCAGCACCTCCAGCACGAAGTTTTTCAGCCAAGGTACCTTGAGGTGTAGCTTCTAGTTCAATCTCTCCGGATAATACTAATCGTTCAAATAGTTTGTTTTCACCTACATAACTTGAAATCATCTTTTTAATTTGAGGTTTTTGGAGAAGTAACCCAATCCCAAAATCATCAATTCCAGCATTATTTGAGACGCAGGTTAAGTTTTTAACATCTAGTTTCACAAGTGCTGCTATACAGTTTTCTGGTATGCCACAAATCCCAAAACCTCCAATAGCAATAGTTGCCCCGTCAAAAACGTCCCGTATTGCAATATCAGCATTTGCTACAATTTTGTTCATTTAACCCCCAGTAATAGTTAATTTTATTAACAATTGTAACACAAAAAACCCGCAATAGATGCGGGTTTTTTATATGAGCTTGTATAAGTGCCAGATTAACGTTTAGAGAATTGTTTTCTTCTACGTGCTTTTCTGAAACCACATTTTTTACGTTCAACTTCACGAGCGTCACGAGTTACAAATCCTGCTTTACTTAGAATTGGTTTAATTCTGGGTTAAAATCAAGTAATGCACGTGTAATACCGTGTTTAACTGCTCCTGCTTGACCAGATTCACCACCACCTTCAACATTAACCATAATATTGAAAGAAGATAAGTGTTCAGTAAGTTCTAGTGGTTGACGAACTATCATGCAGTTAGTAGGGCGTGAAAAATATTCTTCATAACCTTTATGATTAACTACAATCTTTCCATCGCCTTTAGCTAGGAATACACGAGCTACAGAGCTTTTACGACGTCCCGTACCGTAGTAGTATTGTCCATTCATATCAAAATCCTTTATTCAACTACTAATTGTTTTGGTTGTTGTGCTGTGTGTGGATGGCTAGCATCAGCATACACTTTTAGTTTTTTAAGCATTGCATATCCTAAAGGACCTTTAGGTAGCATACCTTTTACTGCATTAATTAGAACTTTTTCTGGAGCTTTAGTCAACATTTCATTAAATGTACGTGAATAAATACCACCAGGGTAGCCAGTATGACGGTAATAAATTTTTTGTAAAGTTTTACTACCTGTAACAACTAGTTTATCTGCATTGGTAACAACTACAAAGTCACCAGTATCCATATGAGGAGTATAGATTGCTTTGTGTTTGCCACGTAAAACGTGAGCTATTTTGGCTGCTAGTCGACCAAGTACTTTGTCCTTGGCGTCAACTTCAAACCATTCGTGATTGATATCAGTAGGTTTGGCTGAGAATGTTTTCATAATACAATTCCTAAAATTCTATTTCTAATATAAAACGGCGCAAAACGCCAACGTATGTAAACGGTTTATTAGTGGTAGGGGAAGATTATAGCATAACTTTATTTTTTTATCACATATTATTTATTTTTAGTGTCTAATTTATCTAAAAGCGTAGTTACAAAACCATTAAATTTAGTCATTTGAGAAGGATTGTTAGTGTTGATATTATTAGCTATTGCAGTTACTATATATTTGGTGCCATGGCGACTTAAGAAATATCCTGAGTATGCGTGAGTATCGTTTAGAGTGCCTGTTTTAAATTTAGCTCTATGCCCAAACTTGGTGAAGTGATTTTTGAGACTTCCTTCCAATCCTGATTGGGGTAGAGTTTTTTCAAAAATAGCTGCATATTGTGAATCATTTTCATATTTAAGTAAGTTTACCATCCCAAGAGCTGTTACTGACTCAGTACGTGATAAGCCAGCACCGTTTTCAATTCGAAAATTTGGGTTTAGCATATTTAATTTTTTCATAAATGAGTAATATATATCTTGACTATTTTTGTAAGTGTGTTTATTATCTGTAGTAAATGCTCCAAGACTCAAAAATATTGTTTCAGCAATGATATTGACGCTGTAGTGATTCATATATACCATCGCATCTTCAAGTGATTGTGAGCTATAGTCATAAATAAGAATAGCTTTATCAGGTATATTTTGGTAGACTATATTACCTTTTAATTCAATTGATAAGTTATTTAATGTGCGGCTTAATGCCATCTTAGTATAGCTTTTAGTATCTATCATGTTAAATTCGAGCTTTTGGTTATTACAAGCCTGAGAGATTTTTCCACTAAAAGTCACCGTGCTTTCTTTGAAGGATACTTGATGGCTTAAATCACTACAGGAATGCTCTCTAGGATCTACCCTTAGGTTATTATTTATATTATATCCATATAAGTTATTGTCTATAGTTGGAGTATTAGCCTTGATATGGATATTAAATATTGTTTTATTAGCATCCAAAATTAAGCCGTCAGGAAATACCGTATCAATGTCATAGTTTTCGACTTTAAGCATGGAGTATGTGGGTATACTATTAAAAATAGTATTATCAATAACTAAGTTTCCAGAGATTTTTTTAATTCCAAGTTTTTGGAGATTGCTAAATATTTCAGTTAATGCTCTATCATCAAGTGTAGGATCGCCCCCACCTAATATATATAAGTCACCATCCAAAACTCCATTATTAATTGTACCTTTATAAAAGAGTTTAGTATGCCATTTAAAATCAGGGTGGAGTTGTTCTAATCCAACCGCAGTAGTGATTAACTTCATATTTGATGCAATTAAACGAGGAGTATTTGGTAAATGTTGATAAACAACTTTATTGGTTTTGGTGTCAATTGCCATTACCGACATATTGTTTTGTAAACTATTTGGGATTGTTAGATTTATTCCATAGGTAGAATTAGCTAAAACCACCCCTGAAAGTGCTAATTTAATAAGTTTACGAATCATCTGTAGCACTCCAACTGTATTATGCTTTAGGTAGGGTTACGCCAACTTGTCCCATATATTTACCGTTTCTGTCTTTATATGAAGTTTCACAATTTTCATCAGATTCAAAAAACAGTACCTGAGCCACACCTTCATTAGCATAAATTTTGGCTGGTAATGGAGTGGTATTACTAAATTCAAGAGTAACATATCCTTCCCACTCAGGTTCAAAAGGAGTTACGTTAACTATAATCCCACATCTAGCATAAGTTGATTTGCCAAGACATACTGTCAGAACATTCCTAGGGATCTTGAAATATTCAACAGTTCTAGCTAATGCAAAAGAATTTGGTGGAATTATACAAAAATCATTATTTACTTCAACAAAATTCTTAGGGTCAAAGTTTTTGGGGTCAACAATAGTGCTATTAATATTAGTAAATATTTTAAATTCATTAGCACATCTAATATCATAGCCATAGCTTGATGTACCATATGAAATTACTTTTTTATCATTGATAAAACGGACTTGATTTGCTTCAAATGGTGATATCATGCCATATTCTTCTGACATTTTACGTATCCATTTATCTGATTTTATTGCCATAATATTTCCCTTCTAATATTGTTTTATGTTCCAGCGATACTTAGTCCAAAGCTTTGCATTACTTCAGCTACTTCTATCTCTGTTAGTTCATAATACTGCCCACGTTTTAGACGTGGTGGTAGACTTATCGGGCCAAAGCGAGTCCTAATTAGACGACTAACTGTTAGATCGAAGTATTCAAACATTCGCCTTACTTCACGATTACGCCCTTCTTTTAGGATAATTCGATACCAGTAGTTTTTACTTTCAGTTCCCTGTTCTGGTTGTTTTATAATGGTAGCGAGTTGTGCCATCCCATCATCAAGTTTGATACCCGACTTTAGTTGGCTAAGTTGAGCCTCAGTTAGTTCTTCTCCATAAATACGTACTGCATACTCACGCTCGATTTCATATTTAGGGTGGGTGAAATGCTGGGCTAAATCACCAGAAGTAGTAAAAATCAGTAACCCGCTAGTATTAAAATCTAGTCGCCCAATTGCGATAAAGCGTTTGTTTTTTAAAGCTGGTATTCTTTCAAAGACTGTTTGGCGACTTTTAGGGTCATCACGAGATATAATCTCACCCTCTGGTTTGTGATAAATAATAATCCTTGCTAACCTATCTTGCCATTTAATAACAATAGGCTTACCTAAGGCTTCAACTCTATCCCCGTGAGCTAATTTTTGCCCAACAACTGCAACGTGTCCATTAACTAGCACTTTACCGTTTTGGATTAGTTCATCACAATGCCTACGGCTTCCAACCCCAGACATAGCAAGAGCTCGACTTAAGCGAAGATTTTCATCATCAGGTAGATCAATTCTTTCATCCCGAATTCGTCTATTGGTGATTTGTTGTTGTTTATTGGGGCGGTCTAATTTAACGCGACGAGCTTTTTGAACTGGAATTTTTTCATTGTCTGAACTCTTAGGCTTATCGGTCATTAACTTTTTTAAACTGTCTTTTAAATTAAAACGCATGGAATTCCTTAACTAAAGTAATTAATTGTTTATTTTCCCAAAATCTATAGCAACCAGATAAAAATCCTGATCTTTGACGTAATTGTATAGTATTTTCGCGTCCAGGAACTAAAATATCGAGAGTGTTTTTATCTTTAAGCCATGTTTCTAAACTAGGAAGTAATGTAGAATTTAATTCATTTAATTTATCAATAAAGCCATAACTGTCACGATAATAGCAAGGGTAAAATAGATTATCTATGATAATTAAGTTGTTATTGTCAAATGCAGTATCGATAGATTTTGGTATAGCTAACATGCCTTTTATGTTGGAGGCATAAATTTTTTTGTATGGCATTTGTGATTTAATAATCTTATCCCAAACCCAAATACTATTAACAGCCAGTGAGCCTTCATCATTACGAAGTTTATTTTCTTCAGCAGTATATAATAGCATCTGAATTTCATTAATGAGCTTATTTATTTGAATATTAGGTAAATAATCATCGATATTCTCTCCAATAATATCAAGAATCGAATAATAATCTGTATGTGGTAGCGATAGATTATGTCCCATTAACCACATATGTTCATTTACATAATAGAGTTTAATTTCAGATGCAAAATGAGAGTTGATGGTATCAATGATACTTTTTGCACTCTGGCTATCTAATTGTAATAGCTCTGACTCTGAAATTAGTAATCTATCACGATCTAGGCGCAAGTGAGTTGGTTCTGCAACCAAAAAATGTTGATATTCTTTATCGACTTTTAGTTTTTCTGCGATGTTATTAGCAAGGTTACCATCTTGATACATAGATGAATATACCAAATCACTATAGCTGTAATTAAGGGTGCTAATTTTACTATGTTTTAGTATTTTGTTGAATTTATCAAGATTGGCATTGTTGTAGATATAGTTTAAATCTCCAATATCTTGCCAAAATAGTCCAGGTAGAGCGATAGTTAAATGCATATTTCACCATCAAAGACATGTATTGCATCACCCGTCATAATAATCTGATTGCTGGTATCTTTTTGTATATTTAATTTACCCCCTAACATTTCAACCATTATATTTGTGGATACTTGATTTTTTGAAATAGCATAACAAGCTGTAGCAGTAGCTCCAGTGCCACAAGCCTCAGTAAAACCACATCCACGTTCGTAGGTCAATAATTTTATTTGCGATTCATTGATAACTACATAAAAATTAACATTCACACCATTTGGGAAGAGCGAAGAGTTTTGTAATAACTTACCTATGTGTTCGAGGTTGTTATTTAATTCATGCATTGAATTTAGTCTAATCATGACATGTGGATTACCTACTGAGCAAATTCCAAAATTTATTTTTGTACCATCTATTTCGAGATGGTATTCATTATTATTTTGTTCTTTGTGGTTAAATGGTAGGGATTGTGGTTTGAAATTTGGCATTCCCATATTAATAGAAATAGTCCCGTCTTGGTTTTTATAACCATTGATGCTTTGGTTTTGCATTTTAAGTGTAATTTGGGTTTTATTAAGTTTATCCCATAAATACGCTATTACTGAGCGTGCTCCATTACCGCAGTGGCTGGCACTGCTTCCATCAGCATTAAATATTTTATAGCTAACATCACTATCGTTGGATGGTTCGATAAGCAATATTTGATCGCAACCAATACCAAGTTTTCGATTGGCGATAAATTTTATTTGTTCACTATTTAATATGACAGGTGAAGTTGTACAATCAAATAGGACAAAGTCATTCCCAAGAGCTTGCATTTTAGTAAATTTAATTTTCATAATTCCAGTACCAAATTCCTTATTATTTTTTAGTGCATGGATCCCAAACTCTTATCGAAACAGCAAGAAGTTCTTGTTTGGGATGACGTTATAAAAGTAAAACAGCGACATATTTGTATTTTTCTGTTGTCATCCTCGACTTACGAATTCTGCTGTATGAGTGTGAATCGAGGATCCATGCCCTTACCCTAAATATGCTGTTAG
>CANEUJ010000041.1 GCA_947441745.1 Neisseriaceae bacterium
AAACAGCAGAATCCGTAAGTCGAGGATGACGAACGAAAAAATATAAATATATTGCCGAGACTATATAAAAAACAGTGAGAGACTTAAAACAATACCAATAAACCATACTAAACTACGTAGAGCTGGTTTATCAAAAATATATAAAATACTATAAACTATCCGAATAATTATAATTAATGCCAATATGATATTAAGTAACCCAACAGGTGCATTATGAAGTACTGCAAAAACAACTCCAGCTATAAATAATGGTAATGCTTCAAACTGATTAGCTTGTGCAAAATTAGCCCTTTGACGCCATCCAGTTAATTTAGCTAATGCAACTCGAGGTACATGATTATTAAACCCACCTTTACCACCAAATTTCGCTAACCCAGCTAAAACATATGGCAAGAAACACATTATAATTATACTTGTAATCATCATTTTTTTCCTAAATAAAAATTATTGAATTTTAGGTTTATGGATCCCATCCTTCGATGGGATGACAAACACCTATTTAGGTTTATGGATCCCATCCTTCAATGGGATGACAAACACCTGTATTATCTTAATTTAATAGTTGATAAACTAATTAGTAAAAGTATAATACTAATAATCCAGAATCTGACAACTACTTGGTTTTCTTTCCAACCTTTAATTTCAAAATGATGGTGTACTGGTGCCATCAAAAAAATTCGTTTTTTACGGAGTTTATATGAAGCAACTTGAAGTATTACTGATATTGCTTCAAATACAAATAAGCCACCCATGATAGCAAAAGCAGCTTCTTGACGCACAATAATAGCCATCGTTCCAAGTGTTGCACCTATTGATAACGCCCCAACATCTCCCATAAACACTTCTGCTGGATAAGCATTAAACCACAAAAAACCTAATGTAGAACCAACCAAAGCACCACAAAAAACAACCAACTCATGACTTCCTGGGATATGTGGTAATAATAGATAATTTGCAAATATCTTATTCCCTGCAATATAAGCAAAAACTCCAATCCCCATAGCAACAGTGATTATTGGAAAAGACACCAACCCATCCAATCCATCAGTCAAGTTAACAGAGTTTGAACTTCCAACTAAGACAAAATATGTAACTACAAAAAAACCTACAATACCAAATGGATTAGTAATTGCTTTAAAAAATGGAACCACTATTTCGGTAGTATTAGGTAATTTAATTACATACAATAAAACCACAGCAACTATTAAGGAAATTAAAGTTTGCAAAATCATTTTTGTACGTGCTGACATTCCTTTAGGATCTTTGTAGACAATTTTTTTGTAATCATCAATAAAACCAATTCCACCAGTACTAATTAATACAAATAACAACAACCAGATATATGGATTTGTTAGATCTGCAAATAATAAAGTAGTAACAGTTACTGATAATATAATTAACACCCCACCCATAGTTGGAGTACCCGTCTTTATCAAATGAGTTTGTGGGCCATCATTTCTAACTGTTTGACCAACCTTTAGCGAAATTAACCAATTTATAACTTTTTTACCGACAAATATTGAAAAAAACAATGAGACTAAACATGAGGATAAAGCACGAAAAGATATGTAGTCAAAAACCCTAAAGCCACCAATTACATTAGTAAGCATATGTGTTAGAAATAATAACATTTATTACACCTATTTAACTATTTTAGAAACAAAACTAGCCAAATTCATAGAATTAGACCCCTTAACTAGTAAAGTAGCAGACGCTGGCAAATGCTCAAAACAATATTTTACTATATCTTCTATACAGCAAAAATGCATTTTAGCACCCTTAAATACAGAATATGTGATTTTAGATTCTTCCCCATAACTTAGCAAACACTCTATACCATTTTTTGTGGCAAAATCTGCAACCTCAGCATGAGAGTCTTTAGAAAACTCCCCAAGCTCCGCCAGGTCAGCAAAAACAAACCAATGAGGCTTAGGTAAATCTTTTATAGCTAAAATTGCTGCCTTTACCGAATCTGGATTAGCATTATAACTATCATCTATTATTAAAGCACCATTAAATGCATTTTTTCTTTCCAAACGTCCTTTATATCCAGTATAATTATTTATACCATATTGAATATTTTTGGCACTACAATGAAGAGCTATTGCAAGGGTTGCTGCTGTCATAGCATTTAATTTATTATGCTCACCCAAAACCTTTAACTCACAATTAATTTCCCCAAGAACTCCATCAAGGGTAAATTTGCTACCAGTATCATTATACTTAATATAACAAATACTTCCAGGCTTACCAAAAAATATATTTTTACCTGGATGGTTCTGCCATAAGTTTTGGTATGGAGAGCTTTGATTAATATATGCTTCTCCATCATCCATTAATCCACTAAAAATTTCACCTTTGGCTTTTGCAATATCTTCCAAATCATTAAAATTACCAGCATGTGCCAACATTATATTATTGATAGTTGCAATATTTGGTTTGACTATATTAGATAAATATATCAGCTCCCCACTATGGTTCATCCCCATTTCTATAATTGCAACTTTATGTTTTGGTTTAATCTTAAGAAGCGTTAATGGCATACCAATATGATTATTTAAGTTACCCTCTGTTGCTAAAACATTACCAACGCCAAATTCACTTTCACAAATTGAATTAAGCATCTCTTTAACAGTTGTTTTTCCATTACTACCAGTAATTCCAACAATAGGTATAGTAAGAGTATTACGATACCTTTTGGCAAGTAAACCTAGAGCCTTAATAGTATCATCAACTAATATTAAGTTTGGAAGCTCTTTAAAGCTAGATAAAGACGATTCATAATAGGCTTTATTAATCAAAGCTCCAGCCTTGAGTTTGGATATCACATTAGCTACAAAATCATGTCCATCACTTTTATCTCCCTTTATGGCAACTAATAAGGAGCCGTCTCTAGCTATTCGACTATCACTTACCACATTATCAATAAATAGCGACGAATCAGAGCCAACACTCAGAATGCCACCAGACATCAATGCTATCTCTTTTAAGGTTGAATTCATATGTAACTATCCTAGTATTTTAGAAGTTAGACATTTGTTGGCTACATCAAAATCAGAAAATGGTGATTTTACCCCATTAATTTCCTGATAAGTTTCATGTCCTTTACCTGCAATTAGGATTACATCTCCTAATTGTGCAATTTTTATTGCGTATTCTATAGCTGACGCTCTATCTTGAATTAATATAAAATTATCATTTTTTATACCAGAGGCAATTTGTTTAATAATTTCATCTGGATCTTCAAAACGTGGATTATCTGAAGTTACAATAACATAATCTGCTATTTTACTTGCTAGATTACCCATTATGGAGCGTTTACTGCTATCACGATTACCACCACAACCAAATACACAGTATAATTTACCAATATTTTCAACCGCCTTTAGAGTATTTAGAGCATTTAAAAGCGAATCTGGAGTATGAGAAAAATCAACCACCACTAAAGGTTGTCCGACAACAGATACCATATCCATACGTCCACAAACTGGAGTTATTTTATTTAATAAAAATGAAATCTGAGTTAAAGAATAACCATCAACAATTAAAGCTCCAGCAACAGCTAATATATTATATATATTAAATAGCCCAATAACAGATACCTTAGTTAGCACAACTTCATTATTATAGCTTAGGTTAAACTTCATTCCAGATAGATCAATAATAATATCACTTGCCCTAAGAGTTCCATTATTAATCCCATAATCAATTAGTCGTAGTCCTCGATCTTGTAATTCCTCAAATAATCTTTTACCATATTCATCGTCAATATTAATAATTGCATTAGTCAAATCATGCCAAAAAAATAAATCACGCTTTGCCTGATAATAACTCTCCATATCGTGATGATAATCCAGATGATCCAAAGTAAGATTAGTAAATATAGCTGTAGTGTATTTAATGCCATTAACTCGCCCCTGGTGTAAGGAATGAGACGATACTTCCATAGTCAATACATCGATATTTTTCTTGGTAAAATCACAGATTAACTGCTGTAATTTTAGTGGATCTGGAGTAGTTGCATTATTATAAGTAGTATCAGGATAAACCCCTGCACCTGTAGTACCTATAATTCCAGCTTTTTTAGCATTTATAGTATATACTTGTGAAATCCAAGTAGCAATAGATGTTTTGCCATTAGTGCCAGTTACACCAATTACTTTTTCTAAGTGATTATTATGCTTTATACTAGCTAATAGTCCCACATAATGCTTTAGATTGTGAATACCTTTATTAGGTATAGGGTAATTAAAATCAATACCTTTTTCCCATAGGATAAATTTAGCACCTTTTTTAATAGCCTCTGGAATAAAATCCCTCCCATCAACGCTAACACCAGGATATGCACAGAAAATACTATTAGTACTGACATGCCTACTATCAAAATATAAATCACAAGTGTAAAGTAAAGAACCCAATTCTTTAACTAACTGATCTAGTATAGTTTGACTAGTTTCACTATTTTCACTAAACACACTATCCCCCTACCCCAGAGTGCTTCGACTACAAAACATTTGCGTAGTATATTGTAACCGAAGCTAAATCTAGAAGCTTCAAGTTTATTGACGGTCTGGATGCACGCCTAAAAGATGTAATGTTGGCCCTGCTATTTGGCTAAATACTGGAGCTGCAACTGCCGCACCATAGTATGAAGTTTTTGGAGACTCAACCATCACTGCAACTATAATTTTTGGATTCACAGCTGGAGCAAAACCTACAAATGATGCTATATGATCATGATTACTATAATGTCCATTAACAATCTTTTGAGCTGTGCCTGTCTTACCACCAGTTGTATAATCAGCTAACTGTGCATTTTGCCCAGTACCTCTAACGGTGTTTTTTGCTAATATATCACGAACCAGGTCAGCTGTTTTAGGTTTGATTACTTGTTGACATTGTAATTTAGCCAAGCCATCTTGCTTATAAAAACTAACTGGTAAAACACATCCTTCATTAGTAAACTCTGTATAAGCATGAGCCATTTGTAATAAGCTAACTGAAACTCCATAACCAAATGAATTCAGTGCTTGATCGATAGGGTGCCATTTTTTCCAGTTTAATAAAAGACCATTTGTCTCACCTGGAAATCCAGTATTTAGTTTTGCACCTAAGCCAACACTACGATAATAGTTATACAAAACTTCAGGCTGATATTTAAGAGCTATTTTTGAAGTACCAATATCCGATGAACGAATTAATACATCTTCTACACTTAATTGAGAGAATGGTTCGTCATCTTTGATTAATTTTGGCCCAACGGAATATGGATGAGTATTAATAATTGTTTGTGGCGTAACTAAGTTATCATCCAAAGCTTTGGCTATAACTATTGGTTTCATAATAGATCCTGGATCATAAACATTGGTTATAGCACGATTTTTTAGCATATCTTGACTAACACCATTACGATTATTTGGATTATATGTTGGGTAATTAACCATAGATAACACTTCGCCAGTTTTAGCATTTAGTACAACGGCAGACCCAGCCTTCGCATGAACTTTTTCTACTTGAGTTTTAACTGCATCATATGCAATGTATTGAATTCGATTATCAATTGATAGACTTACTGTTTGCCCATCTTCTGCAGTTTTAGCATTTCCTAAATCTTCAACAACATTACCTTGTCTATCACGAATAATTTGATTAGAACCATCAGTACCAATTAGTTCTTTATTTTTAGCATATTCAATACCATCAATTCCATGATCATCAACATTATTAAACCCAACCACATGGGCAGCTACCTCCCCATTTGGATAATAACGCTTAAATTCTTGAATGCTATAAATACCATCAATATTTAAATCTTTTATCTTATTGGCTTGATCAGGACTAACTTCACGTTTTACGTACACAAATGTCTTATTTTTTTGGTTTAATTTTGTGTTTAAATCATTTAATGACATATGCAGAATTGTAGCAATTTCCTTCAACTGTGAAGCAGATAGATTATCTAATTCCGAAGGATCAACCCAAATCGAATCAACCGGAGTACTCACGGCTAATGGACTACCGTTTCTATCTACAATAGTACCACGCATAGCAATAACTTTAACTGTACGTTCAATGCGTGAACTCATTTGCTTTGCCAAAAACAGCGTATTAAATGTATTCATATACACTAGGCGAAATATAATTAAACTAGTTAATATTAGGGCGATGAAATTTACCACTTTAATTCTACCAAACCCACTATCTGCTACTGGAGTAGAATTACTACGACTTGAAAAACCAATACTAGATCTAGCATAAAGTTTTTGAATATCAGTATTTGCTATCATCATTTTACTCCCATTATATGTGTTTTATCTGCTTGTACCAACCCAAGTTTATGCACCGCAAAATCTCGTAATACTAAACTAGATGAAAAAGTACCTTCCTCAAGCTCTAATTTAGTGTATTCTTTATCATAAAAATCCGCTTGATTCTTAAGTGTTGCTAATCTAGCTGAATCAATACGAGATTGAAATCTTTTATTTATCAATGTAAAAGCAGTAAATACAACCACTAGTAACAATAATAAATTAATAATCCTAATCATAAACTATATCTTTTCCAAACACCTTAAAACCGCACTTCGACTACGGTTATTTTGTTCAGTTTCATATAATCCTGCTTTAACCTTTTTTGCTATAACCCGAAACTCTGGAGTAGCAACTTGCTTATTGATCCATTTTGGTAGCTTTTCCTCTACCGAAAGTTCATTAAATTTGGTTTTAACTATTCTATCCTCTAGAGAGTGAAAGCTAATTACAACAATCCTTCCAAGTGCATTTAAACATTTTGGCACCGTATCTAAAACCTGCTCCAAATCCCCAAGTTCATTATTAATAAAAATTCGTATTGCCTGAAAAGATCGTGTTGCTGGGTGTTGACCTTTTTCTATAAATGGCATTCCATTACTAATTATCTTAGCAAGCTTGCTAGTTGTTGTTATAGCCTCTTCATTTCTTGCATTTATTATATTTTTGGCAATTTTTCTTGAGAATCTCTCCTCACCATAACGCCATAAAACATCCGCTAAAGTAGCTTCATCAACTGTGTTAATCCATTCATGAGCACTTTGACCTTTGGTATTATCCATTCTCATATCAAGAGTAGCTTCAAATCTATGACTAAATCCACGCTCTTTGGTATCTAATTGGGGGCTTGAAACACCCAAATCTAATAAAACCCCATCAACTTTATCAACTATATGTTTGTCAATATTCGCAAAACTATCATGTATTAATGTCAATCGACTATCATTTATATTTTCTTGCCCATAGTTAATTGCCTCTATATCTTTATCAAAAGCCATTAAGCGACCACTGCTATTAAGTTTTGACAAAATCTCTTTAGTATGCCCACCTCGTCCAAAAGTACCATCTACATACAAACCCTCAGGTTTAATATTTAATAAATTAACTGACTCTCTAAGCAAAACTGGGTAATGTAACATTTCTACCGTTCTTTTTAAAGTCCATTTAATAATCCAGCTAATTCATCCTGTGAAACCTGCAACGCTTTTTCAGTTTCTACTTGCCAATTAGTAGCATCCCATAGCTCGAACCGATTGCCAAGACCCACCAAAACTACATCTTTTTCTAAATGTGCCAATTTTTTTAAGCCTGATGGCAATAAAATACGACCCGCTTTATCTATCTCAACAGTTTCAGCATAACCAAGCACTAAACGTTGATAACTTTTAACTAGTGGATGCGACCCTGTAGATAAATTTTGAATCTTTTCACGAACTATTGTCCAAGTTTGTTCTGGATATAAAAGCAAACATTGAGGAGATTCTAAAGTAATAGTCAGATGATTAGCAGACACACCACCTAATACGTCGCGATAACGTACTGGAATAGCAATCCGATTCTTCGGATCAAGGTTTAGATGTGTAACCCCACCAAACATTTACTTTTCCCCCACTATACAACACTTTTTACCATAATACCCCACTTTAACATAAAAAACAGCAAATGTCAACTATTTTATCTATTATTGTTGATATTGAATAAAAAGGTAAAGCTTTGCCCTAGTAGGTTTTGGGAAATAATTTGTAATAATTGTATATACAAAGAAAATAATAATGAATTTAAATTAGAAAAATAGATTTTTGGAATTGATTGTTATTTTGGTTTTATAAGCAACAGGCTAAGATGTCGTGATATTTATAATACTACTGATGGCTAATTTTTATACAACCTTTAAAAAATAAACTAGCATTAGGGAAAATATCTCCTTCCGCTTTAAGAAATCTTTCATCTTCTTTAGCCAATAAGGACGCACTTCTGATTCTCTCGTAATTTTCGGGCTTACTATGGTAATAAGAGAACCTTGTATCCAATGTAACCTCATGTAGTGATTTTACATGACTTTTATCAGTTAAAATAGCCTTGCTACAACTTTCAACAATTCTTCTTATTTCATCAAGTCTAGCAATTTGACTTTTATTTTTAGAGGACTCTAGTTCACCTTGTTTTACAATAGAATGATTAATTGAGTAAAAAACTGGAAACTTATTCCGTTTATCAAATTTTGTAGCCTCCATAATAATTGGAATATATTTTTGTTTTGCTGATTTATTATACAAATTTGCATAAGCATCAACAATTAAACTAATTGGGGCTGAATCATCATTAGTTGCAGGTTTAAAGCCATATGCCCCACCACCAGCTAATCGAAACAGTTTTTTGGCAGTATCAATTGACTGCATTGAGTAGTATTTAGCAAATTGTTTATTAAATTCAATTTCATGAAACGTATTATTCCAAATATCTGAAACCTTATGCCAAATAGTGTACGAAGCCCTATGTATATGGGTTAAGCGTTTAACTATAATCGCCCATTCATCACTTTTTAATTGATTAATCCATGCTCTAGAAAAAAACATTACCTCACAACGCCAAGGTGAAGCTGCTTTATAGGCAATATCTTTAAATAATGCCCAATGATCTTGTGGTGTAGCTGGAGCTGCTATTGTCGTTCCGTAATACTCCTGTAATCGATTATGGTATATTTGATCACTAATCTTAGTTAGCATAAATAATGAACGACTTCCAGCATTTAAGTCAAATGCTAGGGCTGAAGTTGACGTATTATTTGTATCATCAATTGCCCGAGGTATACCAAACATTTGCCCAGGAGATATAATAGCATTTGTTTGTATTCCACCATCACCAACCAAATATGATTCAGCATTTTTGCAGATTATCAACCCAAGTGGATTTTCATTCATACTATAATAAAGATCATCTTGTAAAATATCTGGCAATTCTGAGTCCTTAAATGAAATACTCCCACCATCACTTAATGGCAGATAACAAATTCCATTATTAATTATCCGCCCTCCAAAACGATAGCTAGCCTTATAAAATTTATAATCTCCACCATTATCTAACATATTCATTGTTTTAGCTAAATCTGGATTAGTTTTGGAAATTATATCTACAGTTGCACTCCAGTCGAATTCTTCCACAGCAAGGATTCTACCATCTTTAGTTCTTAACATTTCGCATCTCCATTGTACGGTTTAATTTTCAAATTTTATCTAGATTCCTAAGAGCATGATCATCAATTTTCCTAGCAACCGTTAAATATACTGGGGCTCGTCCATCTGGATCTTCACCTGTTAAAATTATCAACCTTGTAAAACCCATGTTATATAACTCATGTGCAATATCATAGCCAGTCATATCATATTGTTTGCTTCCATCAGATTCCTCATAGTAAGTATCCAAAATAATTTTTGTATCTAGAGGATATTGCGAAACATCGTCCATAAAGCTAATTGGATCATAGTATTTATCTACCTTTAGGTGACTATAATAGCGACTAACCATATCATCAACATACCATTTTTGATCTTCCACCCAAACCATATCAACTTTTTTACTACCATTATTTTTATCTAATTTGATTTTTATGTTTGATACGAACTCCTTAGGTAAAATCTTAATGCTTCCTTTCGTAACTTCTAATTGCTTATCCTCATTTAATGAATAACTAGTAACCAAAACCGCTCGAGACATATTAGTCTGCGATATTACCTCTAAGCCATTAATACCCTGCTCTAATAATTCAAGATCAGTCAACAAAAATATATCTTTTTTTTGTTCAGGTGATAAACTATTGATATACAGAATTACATCATTACCTTCATAGAAATGTTTGATTTTAAGGGTTGGGGCTTTTTTAGTAATACTTTCAAACCTCCTGTCCCAAGAACCATGAATTGACTCATCATCATCTAAGATGATAACAGTGTCATTAGGGCTTAAATTTATTTCTTTAGCTAACCAATTTGGGGTTGCAATTATCGGAAACCTAATAGTTATTCGCGTTCCATCCATTGATGCATGAACCTTGAAAGTGCCATTACCTGATAATATTGCATCTCGTATCTGAGTTAGCCCTACCCCATGCCCTTCTTTCTTTCCTTCAGTAACAGCAATTCCTTCGTTAAACTTTTCTATAATATGTAGTGGCATACCCAAACCATTATCCTGAACCGTAATTACCGCATTAGACGCATGGACACCGACATGGATAGCAACCTTACCACTATCACTTATTTTAAGAGCATCAACTGCATTATTTACCAAGTTAGATAACATACGTTTAAAAATACCTTGATTATGCTTTATAAAAATAAAATTAGCATCTTCATCAATATCAACTTCAAAAAGCACATCACTATTTCTATGCTCTTCTCTTTTTTCATTTATTATTTGTAATAAAGCAAGGGATACCAGCATGTTGCCGTTCTCAGCTTCAAGTGAATCTTCATTATAACGCCCTAATAGTCTTTGTGATATTCCCGCAATTCGCATTGCAGCATGTCTTAGCGTTACCCTGTCAGATTCTGGAACATTATTACTTAGTTTACTCACAATAATATTAATACTTGTTATCGGGGACGTAATATCATGCATTACCTGCTTAACAATAGTTCTAAACTTCTCCTGCTGTAATTTAGCAATTTGTTCAAACTTTTTAAGCTCGGACACATCCATAGAAAATCCCAATAACCCTATCACATTCCCTTTACTATCTTTTATGGGATGTTTTTGAGATAAATAAGTTTTTTCACCATTTAGCGTGTTAATTGTTTCTTCAATTATTATTGCACGACCTTCTTCCATAATATTACTATCATTAATATCAATTGTTAATGCAGTTTTTTGATCTTTAAGAATATCATAAATGGTTTTACCAATAAAATCCTCCGAGGTTTCAAAACCAAACTCTTTGGCTTGGTTAATATTCCCCCCAAGATATACACCAGCTCTATCTTTCCAAAATACAAATGGCATTGCATTAAATAACAAATCCAGCATTTCAAAATAATTATTTAAGTTTATCTCCATAAAACTTCACCTTTCAATTTTCAATAGTAATGGGTTATAATCTTTTAGATACTCAAAAGCATGTTCTACTTTTTCATAATATTTATCCCAAAATATTATACTACACGAAATATCTAATAAATTTTGGGCTTGATTTAATTGTTCTTTCGGGCTTACAAACTTAATAAATTCATGATCTATATCTAGAGCTGGTTTGATAATATCTACTACTTCACCTTTAACCATTGGGAAGTTTAAGAATCCTGCGTATATATTCTCTTTCTTAATTTTGACTTCATTAATTAAACCCATTTGAATTAAATAATTAACTTCTTCTATATTAATATCAAATAATTTTTTATATATTCTTGAAACTAGTGCCCCAGCAGTTCTCGCTCCAATTTCTAAAAACACAAATTCATTGCTTTTATACTCAAGAAATACTTCCATATGATAAGCACTATCATGACAATCTAGTTGTTTGAATACTTTTTTACAAAACACCTCTAAAGCATTAAATACTTTTTTGTCTACAACAGGAATACTACCTACAGGCTTTCCATCGAAAAACCTTGCTAGAGCAAAACTACATTTCCCAATCATAAAAAACTTGACTTCACCACCGATAATCATCGCATCACAATGAAAGAGATCTCCATTAATAAATTCATCAACCTCAAAC
>CANEUJ010000042.1 GCA_947441745.1 Neisseriaceae bacterium
AGGATCCATGCTCTTGCACTAATTTGATGAAAAACAGAAGAGATTTACGATATGCATGAGAATAAGGCTGGGATGACAAAGTAAAAATGCTTTGATGATAGAAATAATGCTGTGGTGATATTTTCCGTCATCCTCGACATACGTATTTTGCTTCCTAAATGTGAATCGAGGATCCATGCTCTTGCACTAATTTGATGAAAAACAGAAGGAATTTACGATATGCAGGAAGATAATTTGTTTATAGAAGCTCATAGTAAACTTAAAACTGTGCGCGATTTTCTGCGTTTTGGGATTAGTTTATTTAATAAACATAATCTTTTTTATGGTCATGGTACTACCAATGTATATGATGAAGTTGTTTACTTAATCCTAGCAACTCTTAATCTCCCTCTTGATG
This sequence comes from Neisseriaceae bacterium, assembly GCA_947441745.1. GTDB lineage: Bacteria > Pseudomonadota > Gammaproteobacteria > Burkholderiales > UBA11063 > Aquella. Next base: position 398 of record CANEUJ010000042.1, read on the forward strand.
TATTAGAGCCTTATCTTGATGCTATTATTCTTGATAGCGAAGCGACCCTCATTCTTGATAGGTTTAAAAAAAGAGCTATCGATGCGATACCTGCTCCATATTTGACACATGAAGCTATTATCCAAGGGTATTCATTTTATGTGGATGAGCGTGTTATTATCCCACGTTCTTTTATTCCAGAAATTTTATTAAATGATGGGCTTGCTCCGTTTATAGAGCATGTCGAATTAATCCATAATGTATTAGATTTATGTACTGGTAATGGTTCTATCGCAGTTATTGCTGCAGATTGTTTTTATGATAGTGAAGTAATTGCAGTAGATATAGATAATCATGCCCTAGATGTAGCAGCTATTAATATAGAACGTTATGATATAGCAGATAGAGTAACGTTGGTACAATCGGATCTTTGGAACAATCTAGAAAACAAGAAATTTGATTTGATTTTAACCAATCCTCCTTATGTGGATAAACTAAGAATGAGTACGCTAAGTCCTGAGTATTTACATGAACCAGAGCATGCATTATTTGGTGGGGATAGTGGTCTAGATCTAGTTATTAAAATCTTACAAAATGCATGTCAATACCTAAATTCAAATGGAGTGTTAGTTGTAGAAATGGGAGATAATAAAGAAGAATTAGAAGAGATATATCCCAATATCCCTTTTACATGGCTAACAACTGCTAGTGGCGATGGGTTTGTATTTGCCATAACTTATGAAGACCTAATAATAAATATCTAATATGCTAAAACATTCGTTATCTGTAGTTCTTCATGAACCTGATATTCCTCAAAATACCGGTAATATAATTAGACTTTGTGCTAATACTGGATGCGAACTTCATCTAATCAAACCCCTTGGGTTTCCTCTTGAAGATAAAAAATTACGCCGTGCTGGACTTGATTATCATGAGTATGCCAATATCATAGTACATGATAATTGGGAGAACTTTAGTAACTATATCAAACCAAGAAGAGTAATTGCTATTGAAACTGTCGGTACTGCTAACTATGATAAGATTATTTATCATACAGATGATGTGTTATTATTTGGCTCTGAAACGCGAGGATTGCCTAAAGAAATTCTAGAAAATATAAATCTAATAGCAAGAATACCAATGCAAAAAACACAGCGTAGTCTTAACTTATCTAATTCAGTTGCTCTTTGTGTTTATGAAGCGTGGCGGCAATTAGGTTTTATTGGAGGTATATAAATGTTAAATATGGTACTATTTTTGTTATTAACCCTAACTATAAATTTTGCCAATGCTACGTATTCTACAAAGAAATCAGCATCATCTACAAAAACAGTGCATAAACATTATAAGTCTCATAAAGCACATAAAAAATATAAGACAGTTGCTAAGAAACATCAAAATTATATGTATGGAACTGCAACATATTATGGAGGTGAGGATGGCTTTGATGGTGGTAAGATGGCCAATGGAGAAATATTTGATTCAAGTAATATCAATATTGCTGCTCATCCAACTTTACCTCTTGGTACTAAATTAAAAGTAAATGATTTATCTTCAAATCGGATTATTTATGTTGAAGTAACTGATCGAATGCCTAAACAAGGGCGTGTGATAGATTTAAGTTCTGAGGCAGCAAAAGCTCTTGGAATGCATGGACACGGTACTGCTAAAGTTCAATTAACTGTTATCGATAATACAGAATACAAAGAAAAAAAGGATACTATTGAGATGCTTGATAATGATGATGGACACCCCCACTAGTTACCTATTGCTCTTCATAAGCCTCAACTATTTTTTGTACTAAAGGATGCCGAACTACATCCATTTTGGTAAAATGGTGGAAGTGAATTCCCCTGATATTCCTTAAAATATGTTCAACAGCTATAAGACCGCTTTTTTGACTGCGATCCAAATCAATTTGTGTTATATCTCCTGTTATTATCGCCTTAGAACCAAAGCCAATACGAGTTAGAAACATTTTCATCTGTTCAGGAGTGGTGTTTTGAGCTTCATCAAGAATAACTACCGCATTATTTAAGGTTCTACCACGCATAAATGCTAATGGTGCTATTTCAATAAGATTTTTTTCAAATAAACGAGAAACCTTATCAAATCCTAATAAATCATATAAAGCATCATATAGTGGGCGTAGGTATGGATCAACTTTTTGAGCTAAATCCCCAGGTAGAAAGCCCAGTTTCTCCCCAGCTTCAACTGCTGGACGCACTAATACTATTCGGCGTACTAGTTCTTTTTCAAATAACTCTGTTGCACAAGCAACTGCAAGATAGGTTTTACCAGTGCCAGCAGGTCCAATTCCAAAGATAATGTCATTATTAAAAATAGCTTCAATATAAGTGTTTTGGTTTGCAGTACGACCAGTAACATCGCCACGACGTGAATGAATGATTGTAGAATTATCGCGAACTTCTGGGTTATTTCCAGATGCTAACCCTAATTGAACATCCTCGATACTTAATGAACCATGTTTTGCTAATTCAAAGAATGTTTTTAGACGCTCTATTGCAGAATCAGCATTTTCACCCCGCACGGTAAAACTATCTCCAACACGGTTTATTGTTACATCAAAATGATTAGCTATTTGTCGAATATGCTCATCCATTGGGCCGCATAAAGTTATTAATGCACTATTGTTCTCTACATCAAAAGAAATTTTTTGCATGATATTAGCTCCTCATTAATTGGTTATTATTATATTACCTCGAAGACTATTGGGCATACATTCAACAATTTCAATGTCAATTATCTGTCCAATCAAACGTTCATTACCAGAAAAATTTACTACTTTGTAATTCTCAGTTCTACCACTTAGCTCATTAGGGTCTCGTTTTGACTTGCCCTCCACTAATACTTTTTGGATGGTACCCACCATTTGTTGACTAATTTGTTTAGCTTGAGACTCAATTTTCTTTTGAAGCTTTTGTAAACGTTCAAGCTTTGTTGCTGTTGGTGTATCATCTTGTAATTCTGCTGCTGGAGTTCCAGGGCGTTTGGAATACACAAAGCTAAAGCTAGTATCATAGCCAACATCTTCAATTAGCTGCATCGTCTTTTCAAAATCAGCTTCACTCTCGCCTGGAAATCCAATAATAAAATCAGACGAAAAGGAAATCCCTGGACGCAGAGCTTTAATTTTACGGATAATGGATTTGTATTCAAGGCTAGTATATCCGCGTTTCATTGCGACTAATACACGGTCAGATCCGCTTTGTGCGGGTAGGTGTAAATGTGAAACTAGTTTTGGTAGGGTGCCGTAACAGTCAATAACTCTTTGTGTCATTTCCTTTGGGTGTGAAGTAGTATAACGAATACGTAAAACTTCAGGTATTGCGTTCACAAATTCAAGTAATAGTGCAAAATCAGCTATCTCACCATCAGCCATTACCCCGCGATAGGCATTGACATTTTGTCCTAAAAGATGAATTTCTTTAACTCCTTGAGTGGTTAAGGTTTTTATTTCATGAAGAATATCCTCAAAAGGGCGTGATACTTCTTCACCACGAGTATAGGGAACTACACAAAATGAACAGTATTTGGAACAACCCTCCATGATTGATACATATGCAGCTACACCTTCTACACGAGCTATTGGCATATTATCAAACTTCTCAATTTCTGGGAAAGTGATATCAACTTGTGATTTGCCAGTTTGGCGCCTACTCTTGATTAAATCGGGGATTCTATGAAGAGTTTGAGGGCCAAATACTATGTCTACATAAGGTGCACGTTTGACTATTGTCTTACCTTCTTGAGAAGCTACACAACCACCAACCCCAATAATTACATCTGGATTTTGTTCTTTTATATGGCGAACTCTACCTAGATCAGAAAATACTTTTTCTTGAGCTTTCTCACGAACCGAACAGGTGTTAAATAAAATTACTGAAGCTTCTTCAGGGTTGGTTGTTTTTTCATAACCCTCAAACTGATTCAGTATGTCAGCCATTTTGTCTGAATCATATTCATTCATTTGACAGCCAAAGGTTTTGATAAATAATTTTTTTGACATAGGATCCTTAGTTAGCAATAATAAGTTTTAATTACAAGTTATTTTAGCATATGCACCAAAAAATAGCGAGTTAAATAATTGAAAAAATTATGCACGATTACATAATTCAAAATTTTTTAAGATAAAATACTTATAAAACGTGCTGCTATATGGTATACTAGCGGCCTATGAATTATAAAAATTTGCAACTAATATTGGGGCATAAAGTTATCTTATGGGAATTTGTACTAACTCTCGTATTTACTTTGTTGGTTGCCTTTATTAGTAAGAGTTTCAATAATATATTATCGGCATTTTTAGGTGGAGTTTTGGTTTTTATACCTACCTTAATATACTCCTTTTTTGCTTTTAAAAAAGGTATAGTTGCATATCCAGTTGTTGTGCTAAAGCGACATCAAAAGGCTATGGTTTTTAGATTTTTGGCAAATTTTATTTTATTTGCATTAGTTATTATTTTTTATCGGCAATGTAATTTTTTGCTACTATTAATTGGCTACTTAGTTACTATTAGTGGGTACTGGGTTAGTCTAATAAATAATTAGTTTATTTACGGGTATATAAATGGCTTCATCTACAGAATATATAATTCATCATTTGACACACGATAATGTCGCACTTTCTGATGCCCCAGTTGGGGGTTTTTGGTCTCTTCACCTAGATACTTTTTGTGTTTCTCTAGCTCTTGGTTTTATATTTATATTTGCTTTTAGTATTGTTGCAAGGCGTGCTAAAGTAGAAAACCCTGGTAAATTTCAGTTGTTTATTGAGCTGATTCTTGATATGGTAAGTTCTCAAGTTAGAGATATTTATCATGGAGGCAAGAGTAAAGCAATCGTTCCACTGTCTTTGACAATATTCTGTTGGATATTTTTGATGAATCTAATGGATATGCTACCAGTTGATCTGATTAATTTTCTTAATCATCACTTTGCAGATCCAGAGCAAAAGTGGCGTATAGTGCCTTCAGCAGACGTTAATGCAACATTCGCAATGTCAATTTCAGTGTTTTTCTTAATTATTGGTTATGGAATTAAAGCAAAAGGTGTACGCGGATGGCTCGTTGAATTAGTTAGTGCTCCATTTGGCATTAAACTGGCTCCGTTTAATTTATTATTACAGCTAATTGAGTTGTTGGCAAAGCCTCTTTCTCTAGCTTTAAGGTTATTTGGTAATATGTATGCAGGTGAAGTGGTTTTCATTCTAATTGCATTGTTACCATGGTGGGTACAGTGGGTATTAGGTGGTCCATGGGTAATTTTCCATATCCTAATAATTACTTTACAGGCTTTTTTATTTATGGTTCTAACCATAGTATATTTAAGTTTGGCAACAGAAGCGCACTAGTATTATTTTAGAAAATTTCAATTTTTTGGCAATTTATTGTTCTTAAAGTAGATTTGTTCTTATGTAATTCGCGGTGAGTATTTTTATTTTTCTTGGAGTTTTTTAGTTATGGAAGCTTTAATTTCTAACGTATCTGGATTATCAGCAATTGCTGTGGCAATTATGATTGGTTTGGCTGCTTTTGGAACGGCAATTGGGTTTGGTTTATTAGGTGGTAAATTTCTTGAGTCTGCTGCACGTCAGCCAGAGTTAGTATCTATGCTACAAGTTAAATTGTTCATTGTAGCGGGTCTACTTGATGCAATTTCTATGATTGGTGTTGGTATTGCATTGTTATTTGTTTTCAACAATCCATTGTTAAGTACGGCTTTAACTTTAGTAAAAACAGCTGCATAACTAATATCAATGTTTAACTAAAAGCTATAGGAGAATAACATGGATATTAATGCAACGTTACTCGGTCAGGCGATAACATTCGCAATTTTAGTCCTGTTTACTATGAAGTTTGTTTGGCCACCACTAAATAATATGCTGGAAGAAAGAGCCAGTAAAATAGCTAGTGGTTTGGCTGCTGCAGAAAAAGGTAAGCAAGAATTGCTTGATGCTGAGTTTCGTGTCGCTGAAGAACTGCGTCATGTGCAGGTTCGGGCGGTAGAAATAATGGCTAATGCTGAAAAGCGTGCTAATCAGATTGTTGAAGAAGCAAAAGATCGTTCACGTGTTGAGGCTGAGAAAATTTTGAATGATGCAAAATCACAAATTGAGCAAGAATTCGTAAGAGCACGTGAGCAATTACGTTCTCAGGTGGCTATTTTAGCCGTTGAAGGTGCTAAACAAATTCTTAAAGCTGAAGTTGATGAAAGTAAGCATCAAAAAATATTGGCAAATATAATGGCGGAGCTGTAATTTATAATGTCTAATAATTTGGCACACCCATATGCAAATGCACTATTTGAACTAGCAAAATCAGAAAATACTATTGATGGTTGGTTATCTAACCTTAATATCTTATCTGAAGTTGCCTCAAGTGAGCAGTTTAGGATCTTGATTAGTAACCCAGAGTTTGGCAAGAATAAAATCTTGGAAATATTAAATGGGTTCTTGGATAAGCCAACTAATCAAGTAGAGCGTTTCTTGGAGACTCTTCAAGATAACGATAGATTGTCATCTTTGTCAGATATTTATACTTTATTTGAGCAAAAAGTAGAAGATGATCGCAATATGGCAAAGGCTGTTATTCAATCGGCATATGCAATTAGCGATGCTGAGAGAGTTAAAATAGAACATTTATTATCCAAAAGGTTTGGTAAAACAATTTCTGCTAGTGTAGAGATTAAACAAGATCTTATTGGCGGTATAAAAATATTAATCAATGATAGTGTAGTTGATTATTCAATAAAAGGTAGTCTGTTAAATCTGGCTACTAAACTTATAAGTTAGGGGTGATTCATGCACTTAAATCCTTCCGAAATTAGTGATATTATAAAATCAAAAATTCAATCGGCTGAGTCTGGTAGTGATTACCGTACTAAAGGGGTTGTAGTTTCTGTTACTGATGGGATTGTACGTATTTATGGGCTATCAGATGTTATGCAGGGTGAGATGATTCTATTCCCTGGTAATGTATATGGTATGGCGATGAATTTAGAGCGCGATAGCGTTGGTGCTGTTATCCTTGGGGACTATGAACACATTACCGAAGGTGATGAGGTTTCATGTACTGGGCGTATTTTAGAAGTGCCTGTAGGCTCTGAATTAATGGGGCGTGTAGTAGATGCTCTTGGTCGTCCAATAGATGGTAAAGGCCCAATTAATGCTAAACATAGCTCTCCTATTGAAAAAGTAGCACCTGGAGTTATTTCACGTAAATCAGTTTCACAACCCTTAGAAACTGGTATCAAAGCTATTGATGCGATGGTTCCAGTTGGTCGTGGTCAACGTGAGTTAATCATTGGTGACAGACAAACTGGTAAAACTGCTGTAGCTATTGATGCAATTATAAATCAAAAAGATAGTGGTGTAGCTTGTATTTATGTAGCTATCGGTCAAAAGGCTTCATCAATTGCTAACGTGGTTAGTAAGCTTGAAGAACATGGTGCATTAGCTCATACTATAATTGTAGTTGCCTCAGCTGCAGAAGCTGCTGCATTACAATTCATCGCTCCATACTCTGGATGTGCGATGGGTGAGTATTTTCGTGATCGCGGTGAAGATGCTTTAATTGTATACGATGATTTGTCAAAACAAGCTGTTGCATATCGTCAAATTTCGTTATTACTGCGTCGTCCTCCAGGTCGCGAAGCATTCCCTGGGGATGTGTTTTATCTTCACTCTCGTCTACTTGAGCGTGCTGCTCGTGTAAATGAAGAGTATGTAGAGCGTATAACTAATGGTGAAGTTAAAGGTAAAACTGGTTCATTGACGGCATTACCGATTATTGAAACTCAAGCTGGTGACGTATCTGCATTTGTACCAACCAACGTGATTTCAATTACTGATGGACAAATTTTCTTAGAAACTGACTTATTTAATTCCGGCATTCGTCCAGCTATTAACCCAGGGATATCAGTATCTCGTGTGGGTGGTGCTGCTCAAACTAAAGTAATTAAAAAACTTGGTGGCGGTATTCGTTTGGCTCTAGCACAATATCGTGAGTTAGCAGCTTTTGCACAGTTTGCATCTGATTTGGATGAAGTAACGCGTAAGCAACTAAGTCATGGTCAAGTGGTAACAGAACTAATGAAACAAAAACAATATAGCCCACTTAGTAAAGCAGAGATGTCTTTGACATTGTATGCTGCTAATAATGGCTACTACGGTGATATTCCAGTATCTAAGGCTTTGGCATTTGAGTCTGGCTTTGCTGCTTATGTAAAAGCTAACTTTTCTCAAGTGCTTGATGTAGTAAATAATAGTGGTGAATTATCAGCCGATAATGAAGAAGTAATTAAAAAAGCTCTTAAAGAGTTTAAGGCTATTTTCTTAGTAAATTAGTGGTTTTATATATATAAGGGTATGGAATGTCAGCAGCCAAAGAGATTAGGAGTAAGATAAAAAGCGTACAAAATACGCAAAAAATTACTCGGGCAATGCAGATGGTATCAACCTCAAAGATGAGGAAAACTCAAGAGCGAATGAGACAAGCTCGTCCTTATGCTGAAAATATAAGGCGTGTTATTGCTCATTTAGCTAGTGTAAACGCATATGCAAAAAATGCCACTCCTTTTTTACGTAATCCAAATACGTGTAGAAAAGTCGGAGTGATTCTGATAACATCAGATAAGGGTTTATGTGGTGGTCTTAACTCTAATGCGATTAAACTTTTTTATGAAAATATCAAAAATTTTAATTCAGAAGATGTGGTTGTTGAAGTATGTGCATTAGGTCAAAAGGGATATAATGCAGCTAATCGTATTGATGCTAATATTTCAGGTTTTGCTGTTGGGTTGGGTGATATCCCCAAAATGGAAAATATATTGGCTCCAGTTGCGATACTTTTAAATAAGTTTCATAAAGGAGAGCTAGATGCGATCCAGATAATTTATTCAAGCTTTGTAAACACTATGAAGCAGCAAGCAACTATTGAACAATTATTACCATTGAACGAGAATGCTTTTAAACAGGAGCATAAGCTTCCTTGGGATTATGAGTATGAGCCGTCGGCTCTAGAGGTGCTTGATCAATTGATTAGGCGTTATGTGGAGTCTGTGGTTTATCAATGTTTGGCTGATAATATGGCATCAGAACAAGCTGCACGTATGATCGCGATGAAGGCTGCAACTGATAATGCTGGAGAGGCAATAAAATCTCTAAAACTTGTATATAATAAATCGCGGCAAGCCTCGATTACTAAAGAATTGGCAGAAATTGTAGCTGGTAGTGCAGCAGTTTAATTTATTAATTTGTTTGTAGGAATACAAAAATGGCGCAAGGAAAAATAATTCAAATTATTGGTGCCGTTGTGGATGTGGAGTTTCCCCGCGATGCGGTGCCTCACATTTATGATGCTCTTAAATTGGTTCAAGGTGGTGCTTTAGTGCTTGAAGTGCAGCAACAACTAGGTGATGGAGTCGTAAGAAGCATTGCCATGGGTAGTTCTGATGGGCTACAACGTGGGCTTCAGGTGGTTAATACTGGAAAACCAATTTGTGTTCCAGTAGGTACTGGTACTCTTGGTCGTATTATGGATGTATTGGGCAATCCAATTGATGAAGCTGGCCCTATTGATAGTAATAATTTACGCTCTATTCATCAAAATGCACCGAAGTTTGATGAGATTTCACAAACTACTGAGTTATTAGAAACAGGTATCAAGGTGATTGATTTACTTTGTCCTTTTGCCAAAGGTGGTAAAGTTGGTCTGTTTGGTGGAGCTGGGGTTGGTAAAACTGTAAATATGATGGAGTTAATCCGTAATATCGCAATTGAACATAGTGGGTATTCAGTATTTACTGGCGTAGGTGAGCGTACTCGTGAGGGTAATGATTTCTACCATGAAATGAAAGACTCTAACGTACTAGATAAAGTATCTCTAGTATATGGTCAAATGAATGAACCACCAGGAAATCGCTTACGTGTTGCTTTAACAGGGCTAACTATTGCTGAGCAATTCCGTGACGAAGGTCGTGACGTGTTACTATTTGTAGATAATATTTATCGCTATACATTAGCTGGAACAGAAGTATCTGCACTACTTGGTCGGATGCCATCAGCAGTAGGTTATCAACCAACATTAGCTGAAGAAATGGGGCGCTTTCAAGAGCGTGTGGCTTCTACTAAAAATGGTTCGATTACTTCAATACAAGCTGTGTATGTACCTGCGGATGACGTGACTGACCCATCTCCAGCAACTACTTTTGCCCATTTAGATGCAACTGTTGTACTTAGTCGTGATATTGCATCTCTTGGTATATATCCTGCAGTTGATCCATTAGATTCGTCTTCACGTCAGCTAGATCCATTAGTAGTTGGTGAAGAGCACTATAATGTAGCTCGTGGTGTGCAAGAAACATTGCAAAAGTATAAGGAATTACGTGATATTATCGCGATTCTAGGTATGGATGAGTTATCTGAAGAAGACAAGCTAACGGTGGTACGTGCTCGTAAGATTCAAAGATTTTTATCACAACCATTCTTTGTGGCTGAAGTATTTACTGGTTCACCAGGAAAATATGTTTCATTAAAAGATACTATTCGTGGATTTAAAGCAATCTTAGATGGTGAATATGATCATTTACCAGAACAGGCTTTCTATATGGTTGGTTCTATCGAAGAAGCAGCTGAAAATGCTAAGAAGGCTGGTTAATTCATAGGAGATAGTTATGGTGCATCCCAATCATGTAATGAAAGTTGATATAGTTGATTCTGAGGCGCAAATATTCTCTGGAGAGGCTGAATTTTTGGTCGCTCCAGCGAGTGAAGGTGAAATCGGAGTATATCCAAATCACATTGCTTTGATTAGTAAACTAAAGTCTGGTGTTTTACGTTTACAATTGCCAAATGAACAGTTTCAATTAGTATTTGCTATTTCAGGTGGTTTTATGGAAGTTAAGGCTAACCATGTTACGGTTTTAGCTGATACCTTGCAAAGAACTGAAGCTCTTGATGAAGCTAAAGTAATTGAACAGAAAAATATAGCAAAATCAAGGCTAAAGAATTCTCAACATACTGATAAGCACGAGCTTACCAAAGCACATGCTGCATTAGAAATTGCGATTGCACAATTAAAAGCTGTGGAATACATTAAAAAACATAGGATATAGGCTAATAAATAATTATAACATTTTTATTTTATATGTTATAATAACGTCATTAGAGTCACTTTATTAATACGTTTATTTTTTAAAAAGGTTAATTATGAAAAAATTACTAGCTGTGTTGGTTGCTGGAGTTACTTTGGTAGCTTGTTCTAATAACGAAAGCACTACTGCTTCTACTGAAGCTGTTGCATCTGCTCCTGTTGCTATGGAAGCTAGTGCTCCTGTTGCTATGGAAGCCAGTGCTCCTGTTGTTGTGGATCCTGCGGCACCTGAAGCTTCAGCTGCACAATAAGCTTTTAGAAGTTTTATAAAAAGCCAAGCTTTAAAGCTTGGCTTTTTTAATTTATGTATATATGAAAAATGAATAGAAATATAATCTTAATTGGAATTACTGGAGTTGGAAAAACCACTATTGGTAAAGCTTTGTCTGAGATTTTACAGGTAGGGTTTATAGATCTTGACAAAAGTATAG
>CANEUJ010000043.1 GCA_947441745.1 Neisseriaceae bacterium
TTAGATCTTCCGCTAACTGCTACAACCTTAACTGTAAATGGTTTAGTTCTAAGAATATTAAATACTATTCCAAGTGTAGGGGTGTGTTTTAAAATTAAAAATATTATTTTTGAAGTAATAAGTACTGGGCCTTATTGGGTTGAACGTGTTAGAATTAGTGTAAAATAATGGGAGTGAATGCTTAAATGATATTTAATATAGAAATTTTGCCACCTCTAGTATTTGGAATACTATTGTTTGTTTTAGGTGGCATAATAGGCAGTTTTTTAAATGTTGTAATCTATCGCTTACCCATTATACTGCAACATAAATGGGAAAATGATTGTGCTATATTGGCAGGTGGTAATGAACCAGTCAAATCATCATTTAATCTGATATATCCCCGATCACATTGTAGGGGGTGTTTAAAAAAAATTCCTGAATGGGCTAATATACCATTTATTGGGGTTTTGATACTTAGGGGCAAATGTTATTTTTGTAAGGCTAAAATACCCAAACGCTATCTTGTTGTGGAGCTCCTAACGGGTGGGTTTTTTGTTATTACTGGATATTATTTTAGTGGGTTTTTGTTATTAGGGTTGCTATTATATATATCATTTGTAATATGTTTGGTTTTTATTGATTATGATAATTTTATTTTACCAGATGAATTAACATTACCTCTATTATGGGTTGGGATTTTATTTAATATTCATGGTATGTTATCTGGTAGCTTAGAAAACTCGGTAATCGGAGCAGTGCTTGGTTATCTTGTTCTTTGGTCAATTTATTGGGGATTTAAGTTGATTACCAAAAGAGATGGTATGGGTTATGGTGATTTTAAATTTCTAGCTGCAATTCTGGCATGGGTTGGTTATCAAGCACTTATACCTGTGACTTTTATAGCATCTACTTTAGGGATAATCTATTTTGTCATTATTCTAATAAATGATAAGATAAAAATTAGTGGCAATATTAAGAATGTCTTACAACATAATATTCCATTTGGGCCATTTTTGGGAATGGCATCAGTATTATTTATTTTTTTGGCACATGGAGTTGACAGCTCTTTATGGCTAAAAGGTTTTTTAGAATTGCCTAATTTGTGAAATATATTATTGGGTTGACAGGGTTGATAGGTAGTGGGAAATCATTGGCTACCGATATTTTTAGAGATATTGGGGTTGATGTAATTGATACGGATGTGATTGCTCGCCAAATTACAGTGGCTAATGGTTCTGCAATTAAAGATATACGTGATACTTTTGGTGATAAGTATATTACTGGTAGTGGTGAACTCAATAGATCTTTAATGAGAGAGTTAGTTTTTAGTGATTCATTGAGTCGGCATAAATTAGAGCATATTTTATATCCACAGATCTTTGCTCAGGTACAAAACGAAGTGAATAAGTCTTCTCAGAGTTATTTAATTGTAGTGGTTCCTTTATTATTTAAATCTGTAAAATATATTAATCTTATTCAAAGAAGTATCTTTATTGATTGCAAAGAAGATGTTTTGATTAAACGAGTAACTAATCGAAGTGGAATAAATGAACAGGACGTTAGAAAGATTTTGAATGCACAAATGCCACAATCATTACAATTAGTGTTATGTGACGATATTATCGATAATAATAGCGATATTATTTCTTTGAAAGAGCAAGTTATTAAATTAAATAATAATTACAAACAAATGTTTAAAAATGTATCCTTATAATGAGAAAAAAAATCTTTCGTCTAAATAAATTTAGGATACGTCTTTTATATTGGATATCGGTGTTGCTACTAATGATATTTATTGCTTGCCCAATGTTCTTCTTTTTTTATTTATTTGATGAAGATCAAGTAAAGCAAATGCTATATACAGAGTTTGATAATAATAATTATCATGTTGAAGTAAACGGTACAATTGTTCCACAATTTTGGCATGGCTTAAGTTTAGAAGTTAATAGTTTGAATGTTGTAACTAATAATAGTGAACTTATGCATATAAGAACAGCTAACTGCCAATTATCTTGGATTGATTTGGTATTTGCACGATATAAAATTAAACGTTTAGACTTAAATGATGTGCAAATTAATGAGAATAATATTCGTGAATATGGTGTCAGTAATTTATTGACAATTCCTAGTTCAGGAGGCTCAGCATTGAGTCATCTTGATAGTGTTAGTATCTTTGGGATAAATTCAAATGATAAAAATGCTCCATATCCGATTAAGAATGGTTTATTTACTGTGCAAAATACAAACGCTGGTGCTGTTTATAAACTGGGATTTGAAACTGTGGAGAGTACTACTTTTGTAACTTCTACTGGTATTATGAATGCAATTAGTAGTGATGTAGTTAAATTTAGAAACTTTAAAGTTAATATCCATAACAATAAGATGCAGATGAATTTTGGTGCTGACACGAATTATCATATTTTGGACAAGCAATTAATCTTAGATAACTTATCTGGCACACTTTCTATGAATAATCATAATGGTCAATTTAGTATTGCAAAAACAGTTTTTTCTCCAGATGGGGCTAACTTTAATACATTTAACCTTGCTTTTAATAATTTATTCACAAATCAGTTTCTTAATCTAAACTTAAGTAGTTTAAGTATGCCAAATTATAAAACTTACTCTCTGGGTGATGGGCATATAAGTTATTTGATGAATGTACAGCAAAATAAAATACAACTTGATTCGACATTAAAACAATTAAAAATGAATTCTACAAGTATAATAAGTAAAGATTGTTATAATGAATTAAATTATGTAGCACGAGACATGGCTAATAAAAAATTTAAGGCTGTATTGTCTGGGGTGTGCCAATATGATTTTAAAAAATATGTATTTAATGCAAATGCTTCAGGTCTTTTAAATTCTGCCCCCCTTAATCTGAAATTAAGTATTGATAATAGTAACTATAAACCCAAAATTTTAGTAGATGGAGTAGTTGATAATCTTGACTTATCCCCATTTAATGTAGCTAATAGTCAGCTTTTACCCTTTTATTATGATGATTCTTTATTACCATTTAAGTGGTTTTCATTATTTAATATTGCTGGAAAACTTAATATTGGTCATTTTTCTTTGGATAGAATACATTTAAATAATGTAAATACAGAGTTTAAGTTACAAGATAATACACTTAATATTTCTAAATTATACGCTAACATTTATGATGGGTCATTATTTGGTAGTGCTAAAATATCTAAGGAAAGTAATGGATATACTATTTCAACAAAGCAAACAGTTAATAATTTGGATCTTAAAAGAATGTTCCAAGACTTATTTGATGTTAGAGCTATTAGTGGTAAAGCTAATTTAAAAATAGATGCTATAACTAGTCATGCAAATTCATATGTTGATTTACATAAGAATTTGAATGGGACAGTCACCATTGATGCTAAGGATGGTGCATTTCAGGGGGTAGATTTTAATATTTTTGCAACATCTCATGCTTTGGATATTAATAAATCTACGATATTTCAAAAGTTAAATGCCAAATTTAATTTTGTTGATGGCATTAGTAAACTAGGAAATGTTGTTTTTTATTCTCCATATTTGCTTGCTAATGGTAGTGGAGTAATAGATGTTGTTAATACACAGCTTGATTATATTTTAACTATTAAAAGTAATTTACCGCCAAATAAACAAGAGATTAAGTCAGTTGTTATCCCAGTTAGTGCCAAAGGTGATTTATTTGATCCGCAAATTTCAATTCAAAATATTCATTTATCTACAGAAAGTAGTAAGATTCTGCGTAATCAGGTTCCTAAGAGTAGATTGAACAAAAATAATAAAACCCCCCGTAAGGAAAAAAAATAAATTTATTCTTGATGTAAGTTTGATTAGTTGTAAAAACTGATATAATTATGCTATTATTTTTTTGAAAGTGTAATATGTTAAGAGGTGCGATAACTGCTATAGTTACTCCATTTAAAAATGATGGTTCAGTTGATTTTAATGCATTCACTAGACTAATAGAGTATCAAATTGCTGGTGGTGTTGTCGGACTTTTAGTAATTGGTTCAACAGGAGAAGCCTTATCCCTAGAGTGTGAAGAAAAAATATCGCTGATAAGACATGCTATAAATACCGTTAATGAACGGGTAAAAATAATAGTTGGTATTGGTTTTCCATGCACAAACTCAGCGAGTAAATTCGTCGAGTTAGTTAATAATATTTCTGGTATTGACTATCTTTTGGTATCAACTCCAGCGTATATGAAGCCTAATCAAGATGGTATGTACTTACATCTTGCAACAATAGCAAAAATAAGTAAGAATCCTATTATTTTATATAATGTACCAGGTCGTACTAGCTCTAATATAGAAGATTTAACTATACTAAGACTTGCTCATAGTTTTAGTAATATAGTGGGATTAAAAGATGCAACTGGTGATATTTCTCGTTGTTGTTATATGGTAAAACATAAACCTCCAAAATTTATGTTATTTACTGGAGACGATGCAACAGCAATGGCATTTATGCTTTGTGGCGGTGATGGAGTAATGTCAGTGGTTGGTAATATAATTCCAAAATTATTTAGTAAATTATGTAACTATGCTCTAGATAGTAAAAATAGTGATGCTATAAAAGTTAATAATCAGATTCTGGAGTTATGTGATTTAATGTTTATTGAGTCTAATCCTATCCCAATTAAATGGGCATTATTTGAACAAGGTATTATTAGCACTGCATTTTTAAGGTTGCCACTTACAACATTAAGTCAAGAATATCAGGATAAAATTAAACCGTACTTAAATTTAATAATACGTGAAGAGAGTAATGTTAGTTAATATAAAAAAAATTAGGTATTGTCTATTACCTTTAATGATAGCATCTTGTTCTACTTTTAATTTTGATTCTCAAGCTGATTATGGAGCTGCAAGCCCAAGAAATTCTAGTAATTTGGCAGTACCTCCAGGCTTAGTATCCCCTGAGACTAGCTCTAATTATAAAATGCTAGATACTAAACAAGAAGGCTACGTTCTTAGCAATATAAAAGAGATGCAAATAGTTCAGGCTGGCTCTGAACGGTGGTTATTAATAAAAGGAAAATCAGTTAATGACGTGTGGCCTACTATGCAGGCTTTTATAAACCAACAGGGATTTAGTATTAAATTCCAAAATCAAAATATTGGTTTGATACAGACTGATTGGTATACTCAAAATACCAATGTTACCGAGACTGGTGCTCGTAAGTTGTTTGACTGGATTGGTTTGGGTGGCGGTTACTCTTTGGGCTCACAATACATGTATCGAATAACTTTGTGGCAAAATGAGAGTGACACTCAAGTTTTTGTATCTGATTATCAAATGAACGAAGTTTATCCTGGTTGTGTTACTAATCTAAATGAGAATATACGGGTGCAACCATCAGATGCTCAGGCAACTAAATGGATTCCAGTACAGCCAGATCCAGCATTAGAGCTTGGATTTTTAATGCAATTTATGGCGTTTTCTGGGTATACGCCAGAACAAGCTAAACAAGCTATTACTACATCTGTGTCAGCTTCCAAAGAATCAGCCACTGATGCGGCTTATTTGATGGGGACTACTTTAGTTATTAATGATAACTTTGTTCGTGCTTGGTGGAGAACTGGTGTTGCTCTTGAAAGAGTTGGGTTGGGGGTGCAAACCAAAGATCGCACCCTTGGGCAATATGATGTATATTCATTACAATCTGAAGTAAATAATCCAGATCCAGGGTTTTTAAGTAATTTATTTGGCGATAATAAAAATCAAATGAAAATGCCAGGTACTCAATATACGGTAAAACTTGAAGCTAATGGAAACAAGACTAATCTAACGATAAACCTATATCAAGGTGTGAGTGACAGTGATTTTGCTAAGCATCAGAAAAACTATTTGGAAGCACTACAAAATCAGTTGAAATAGACGCTAATTAGCATAAGAGAGTGTATCTCAAATTCTATACGAACAGCATTAGGATTGGCGGGTCAAATCAGTCGATGTCTATGATTCATACTCTAATATTGTTTATGTTCTAAGGTGTAATTATAGAGCAGATCCTTATTTCCTCCAATTAACTTATGAGTGAGGGTTACTGCTTTTTTGGGTGGTAGTTCAGTTAGAAGTAGTTTTAGGGTATTGATTTGTTCTATAGTGATGCAATTCTCATCAGTAACTATTATTTCAGGTTCAATTATAATGACAAATTCACCTTTTTGTTGATTGGTGTCTGACAAAATAAAATCTAATAGTTTTGTGGCACTTCCTTTATGAATGGTTTCAAACTGTTTGGTTAGTTCGCGTCCCATTATTAACTTACGATTTTCACCCAGAGTCTCGATTATATCTTCGATACATTCGATAATCCGATGGGGTGCTTCATAGATACAAACGGCATAATCAACCACTTGCCACTTGTTTATTATTTTAACTCTAGATGTTTTTTTGTTTGGTAAAAAGCCATAGAATAAATGCGGAGTATTTAGTCCAGATACGGATAATAGACTAATATAGGCACAAGCACCAGGTATGGGGGAGATTTTAAACCCATGCTCTTTGACATAATTACATAAGCGACTTCCAGGGTCAGAGATACCAGGAGTACCTGCATCACTAATTTGGGTTATTATTAGCCCATCTTGAAGCCATGATAACACTTTTTCTGCAATTTTGTTTTCGTTATGCTCATGAAGTGCTACTAATTTTTTGTATGTTATATTATGTTTGTCAAGTAGATAGCGACTAGTGCGGGTATCTTCACATAGTATAATATCTGAACGTGATAAGGTTTCTATAGCACGAATACTAATATCAGATAGATTGCCGATTGGGGTAGCACAAATATATAGCATGATAGTATCTAATAAAAAAGGCTACATAAAGTAGCCTTTTTTATTTATCTGCTTCTTTGTGGAAGGATTTGAGAGCGAATTTTTTTATGTAGACGCTTAACTGCTGCTGACATTTTTCTCTTTCTTTCAGTGGTCGGCTTTTCATAAGCTTCACGTGAACGAAGCTCAGTCAAAGTACCAGCTTTTTCTACAGCTTTTTTGAAGCGACGTAATGCTACATCAAAATATTCTGCTTCTCTTAATTTAATTTCAGGCATATTGATTCCTATAATCTTTTTAAATAAATTTTAACTAATGCATGATTGTAACAGACTAAGACATATTTAGTCAAAATTAATTTTAAAACTTTGTACTCAAAAAGCCTGACGCTAATGCAAATAAAGCCCATTTCTGCATACCTAAAACCTATCCTTAGTTAATAAATTATTAGTAATACTTTGAAGTAATTCAAAACGTAAACGATTCATTTGCCCATTTTCATAAAGAGTTTTAACTATACACCCAGGCTCATTCAAATGTCGGCAATTCCTAAACTTACACTCGCCTAAATGATCCTTTATTTCAGGAAAATACTCAATCAACCTATCAACATCAAGGTGATATAAGCCAAACTCCTGTAGCCCAGGACAATCGATAATATTTGAATTGCTACTAATATGATAAAGCTCGGCATTCGTAGTTGTATGGCATCCAGTATTTTCTGATTTACTAATTTCACCAGTTCTTGCCATACCATCTGGGATAATTTGGTTAATGATAGTTGATTTACCAACTCCAGATTGCCCAATAAGAAGGCTATTTTTATTAGTTAATTTTAATAACATGGCATCACAACCGTTATAAGCAGATAATTTGGTTACTTCATAGCCAAGTGTTGTATTGTACAACTGAATTATTTTATTACTAAAATCATGGCTTTCTGTGAGATCTGTTTTATTGATTATAATAATTGGGGTAATTCCTGCACTTTCGGCAAAAATTAGACAATTATTCAAGAAGTTTAGATTACAATTAGGTTTAACAGCGACAACGATTAGCATTTGATCAATATTACTAGCTATTATTTTACTTCGGTTATTATCGGTGCGATAGACTAGATTATCACGTTTAATTACATCTACGATTTGAACTTGTTCACCATTGATTTCTTCAATGCTAACAATATCACCAACCACATACTCAGTTTTTTTGCTTTTAGTTACCGCCTGATAGTTTTTACCGTCAATTTCTACTATAAACTGACGGCCATAGGCTTTTATAACTAAGGCTGATTTTGTCATAACTGCTCTAGATGGGCAATCCTAACACTTGCCGGGGGGTGTGAATAATAAAATCTAACATATAACGGATCAGGAGTTAGAGTTGACGCATTATCTCTATACATTTTTACTAAGCCACTTATCAAATAACGCTTATCAGTATAAAGAGACGCAAAACTATCAGCCTCAAACTCATTTTTTCTTGAGAAGAAACTAGACAATGGAGCAAATGGAAATGAAAACAATCCAAGCAATGCTGAAAATAAAAGTAATCCATTAGATGTTGATATTGTTGATACCCCAAGACTAGTATATAAAGCAGGTTTGTCAATTAATAAACTTAAAATGTATAATATAACTAATGTAATTCCAAAAGAAACTATCATCTGTTTTAGAATATGTTTTTTCTTGAAATGCCCAAGCTCATGAGCCAAAACTGCCTCAGTCTCATCATGGTTTAATTTTTTTATTAGCGTATCAAAAAATACGATACGTTTTGATTTTCCAATACCAGTAAAATAAGCATTACCATGGCTACTACGTTTTGAGCCATCCATTACAAATAGCCCACGTGATTTAAAGCCACATTTGTCAAGTAGTCTATTGATACGATTACGAAGTACGACATCTTCAAGAGGCTTAAACTTATTAAATAAAGGTGCAATAAAAATCGGATAGATAACTAAAAGGCTTAAATTAAATGCTACCAATACCACCCACACCCATAACCACCAAGTATTACCTAGAATACTCATTAACCATAAAACCAGATATAGCAGAGGAATACCAATTATAGCTGCAATTACGAGACCTTTTACTAAATCGGCAATAAATAACTTTACAGTAGTTTTATTAAAACCATACTCTTGTTCAATACCAAAAGTTGCATAAAGACCAAACGGCATAGTTAAAATAGAGTTAAGCATACTATAAACTCCAATAACTATCACTCCTAGTGTCAATGGACTAGCTGTTAAATTGCTAAAATAATTATTAATTAATTGAATTCCGCCACCTATGGTAAAAATTAGTAATAATATACTTGAAAAAATTTCTTCAAAATTATTTAGTTTTAATTTAGCTAAATTATAATAGGCTGCTTTTTGATGGTCATAAAGCTTAATTCTTTTAGCAAAACTCTCTGGTACTTCATGGATATTACTCTTTATTGCTACTTGTTGCTTATAATTTAAATATAACTTAAGCAATAATATTGTAATAACTAAAACAACAAAACAAATACTTAACGTGGGCATAATTGATCCTTTTATTTTTCTAATAAGTATGTGATTTTACTATATTTCTTAGATACAGATAGTATAAATGTATTACAATCTAGTACTTAAATAATATAAATGGACTAAAATCTTAATGCTAAGTATCAAAAACCTGCAGCTTGCCTATGGAAGCAATATATTACTAAAAAATGCTAGTGTACAATTATATAAAGGACAAATCGTTGGTATTACTGGTCAAAATGGAACTGGGAAAACTTCATTATTCAAACTTATTTTAGGTAAACTACAACCTGAGGCTGGGGACTATTCACTAACTAATAATAGCCTAATAGCTTATGTAGAGCAAGAAATTCATGGTCAAGATGAGCTTTTAGTTGATTATGTATTAAGCGTACATCCTTTAATTATTGAAGATCATAGTGATTTACCCGAGTATTATCAATTACGCCCTCGAGCTGAAAAGCTTCTAATGAATCTAGGGTTTGAGCTTGATGAACTATACCTACCCTTGAAACAATTCTCAGGTGGTTGGCAAATGCGGGTGAATTTAGCTAAGGCATTATTTCTGCCATCAGATTTGTTATTGCTAGATGAACCTACCAACCATTTGGATATAGAGACTGTTATGTGGTTAGAAGACTGGCTGAAACAATATCGTGGTTTAGCACTAATTATCTCGCATGACCGTGAGTTTCTTGATAATGTAACAACACATACTCTTGCTCTAAGTGGTAAAGATTTGACTTTATATACAGGTAACTATACGACGTTTGAGAAGACCAGAACTCAACAGATAATGGAACAACAACAAATGCAGGCGAAGACTAAAGCCAAACTAGATCATTTACAAAGTTTTGTGGATAGATTTAGTGCTGGAACTCGTGCCAAACAAGCTCAAAGTCGTGCTAAAATGATAGAAAAACTCCAAGTTGCAGCAATTATGCCAAAAGATGTAGAATTTAATATTAGATTTTTAGAGCCACAATATAATGTTGATAAACTTTTATCAATCCATGAAGCAGATATTGGATATATCGATAAACCACTTATTAACCAAGTAAAATTGGATATATTCCAAGATAGTAAGATTGGGTTACTTGGTAAAAACGGGGTGGGTAAATCGACATTCATCAAGGCACTTATTGATAAATCAACTCTCTTAAATGGGCATGTAGATGTAAATAGTAAAATCAAAATTGGTTATTTTGCTCAAAATACAGTTGATGCACTTGACAGTAATGATACTCCATTGAGTTATTTATCACGTCAACATAAAGATAAAAAAGAGCAAGAGTTACGAAGCTTCCTTGGCGGGTATGGCTTTATGGGAGACAAGGTAAAAGAACAAGTAGCTACATTCTCAGGAGGCGAAAAAGCCCGTCTTACAATTGCGGGGATTATACTAGATCGCCCAAACATATTATTCCTAGATGAACCAACCAATCACTTGGATATGCAAATGCGCGAAGAATTAGCTAATAGTATTCAAGACTTTAACGGGGCAGTAATAATAGTATCTCATGATAAGTTTTTACTTCAAAGTATAGTTGATGAGTTTTATTTAATTAACAATAATGAATTAAAACCATTTAGTGGAGACTTAGATGATTATCATGAATTTTTACTGGCTAAAAATACGACTGATGCTACAGTAAAATCTACTAAAACAGCTTCAGCTAAGGCCGTTAGCATTAATAAAAACCCTCTCAAAATAAAAAGTGATATGGTTAAAATTGAAGAACATATTGCTAGAACTAATAAAAAAATTGCTGAACTTGAGGGGCAAATTAGTGCTTTAAGTGGTTCAAATAATATTCCAGAAAAACTTGTTGCTGATTATGAAATGGCAAAAATTAAGTTGGCTGAATTTGAAACTAAATGGTTAGAATTACAAATACTTTTTGATAGCTAATTATGAAAAGCTCTTATCTTGAAGGAGTAATTGCTGAGGATACAGCTCTTGATTATCTAAGAGATCAAGGGTTAATTTTAGTTCAAAAAAACTTTCACTCCCGTTTTGGCGAAATCGATTTGATTATGATGGATGGTATAATAACAGTATTTGTTGAAGTACGCAAACGCTGTTCAGGAATTGATAGTGCAATTGAGAGTGTAACTCCTTCAAAACAAAGAAAGCTTATAAAAGCTGCAGAGTATTATATGCTCAAAAGTGGTTTTGATATAGCATGTCGCTTTGATCTAATTGCTATGGATAAGAACAGCCAGATACAATGGCTTAAAAACATAATCAACTAAATTCTATTAAAAATTATTAGGGGATGGATTCCAAACTCTTAACGAAACAGCAATATGTTTTTGTTTGGAATGACGTTCGAAAGTTAAAAACTATTAGGGGATGGATTCCAAACTCTTAACGAA
>CANEUJ010000044.1 GCA_947441745.1 Neisseriaceae bacterium
AATGTAGCTAATCTATATAACTTTGGTAATGGAGATCCTATTGACAATCTAGATCCAAGTGGGCATATTCCAGCATGGGCAAGTTATGTGTTAAATGGGTTAATGGCATTAGCCACTATTCCAGTAGCTCCAGAAGCTGTTGCTGCTGAAGTTGGGATTGAGATGACGGCTATTGGTGCTGGGGTAGAAGAGGCTGGTGCTATAGCTAGTAGAGAAGCTATTGAGGCATCTGCTGCAAGTAGTACTAGTGATGTCACGGTGGCAGAAACTTCTGAAGTTGATAGCAATGCTGGTTATGAAGATGCCACTCGCTTAGAGATTAAATCCGCAATAACTGGCGATATTTTGCACTCTTCACGTATTGAGCCATTTGCCGATTTATATGATACAATTCCATCACAAATGAGAGGTGGAGATAATTATTTTCTTCAAGGTACTAGCATGGTATCAATCAAAGATAGTTTAGGTAACTACATCCAAGAAAATGGTACGATAACATTACAAAATGTTAAATCGAATAATATACCAGTGTTTAGTCAATTACTTGATATTGAAAGAGGTGCTACTTCAGAGGGGTTTACTTTTAATGGGGCTTCTGTTAGTATTAGAAACAATACCCAGACTAATCTTCTTGGAATAACTCATCGATTTGAAATTATTCATACTCCATCTCTTGCTAGTGATGAACTAGAGTTTCAATACGGTCAATTAGGACATATAGATACCCCTCTTACTATGAAAGGAATCAATAGCAACGGTCTATATTTTTGTGCTTCAGAGGGCTTTGGGACTGACGTAAGAGAAGTTTATGGCATATATTAGTTATTTGAATCAGTAGTGGTAGTTCCACAGTAAATGTGGAACTACCAAATAGATTAGATCTGTTCGCGCATCAAATCTTCATAAGATACTGGAGTTTCTTTTACTTTTGCAGTAGATAGAATAATCTCGATTACTTTATTTTCCATTGCAACAGCACGAGCGTTATTAACTCTTGCTTCATCAGTATAGTACCAGGTTACATATTCAGTAGAGTCTTCATACTGAGATCCCATATCAGCAACAATAGCTTTTACTTCGTCATCAGTTACTTTAATATCATTTTGTTTGATATACTCTTGTACTAATAATCTAAGTGTTACCATACGTTTTGCATCATGGTCAAACATTTCATGAGTAAGCTTGATTTGTTCTGGTTTGTAACCTTGCTTTTTCATTTTATCTTCTGTGGTTTTCATCATATGATGAATCTCATCATGCACCATATCGTGTGGCACATCAAGAGGTGAGGCAGTCTTTAATGCATTTAATGCGTTTTCACGTGATTTAACATGTAAACGACGATCTATTTCACGTTTTAGATTGGTTTTAATTTCAGCTCTTAATGAAGCTTCAGTACCATCAGTTACACCAACTGACTTGATAAACTCTTCGTCCAATAGAGGTAGTTGTTGTTCTTCTACTTGGGATAAGGTGATATTAAATACCGCTTTTTTACCTTTGAGGTTTTCTGCATGATAATCATTGGGGAAGTTTACATCAACAGATACGTTATCCCCAGCTTTTTTACCGACTATACCAGCTTCAAAATCAGGTAACATCATCCCTTGACCTAGTACAAATGGATAGTTTTCTGCCTTGCCACCTTCAAATTCAACACCATCAACAGTACCAACAAAATCAATAGTTACTTTGTCATCATTACTGGCGGCTTTAGTACCACTAGCGGTGTATGTAGCTCTTTGTTTTCTTAACATTTCAATGGTTTTATCAATGCTTTGTTCATCAAATTCACAAATTGGTTTTTGAATTTCAACAGATTTTAAATCACCTATTTTTACTTCAGGCATAACTTCAAAAACAGCAGCAAAAAGAAACTCTTCACCTTCACTGCTTGTAAGATCAAATTTTGGGTAACCTGCAAGGTTTAGCTTGTGTTCAGTAACTAAATCAAAAAATTTTTTGTTTAGGTGTGTATTTAGCGAGTCTTCATAAGCCTTGCCACCATACATTTGTTCAACAACATTAGCTGGTACTTTACCAGGTCTAAAACCTTGTGCTTTTGCATCTTTTGCATATTTTTTTAACTCAGTCTTAACTGAGGCTTGTACGTCGTCTTTTTTAATACTAAACGTAGCTTTTCTTTGTAATCCCTGAACTACTTCAACTGACATTACGTCTTCCTTATTTAATTTAAAACAAGCATATATTATAGCATACTATTATTAGCTATATTATTTTACACCGAATTTTTTAGTGGTTTCTTGATGTCTTGCATCTTCTTCGGTGTGTTGATAACGCATGGTTGTTTCAATTAGGCTATGTCGTAGATTTTCTTTAACTACTCGAATATCAATCCCAGCATCAACTTGATGTGTTGCTGATGTATGACGAAGCCAGTGAGTTGATACTTTATCGATAACGTAAGCGGCTGATGGGTCAACCAATGTTACTTGTGAGGCTATAGCATGACAAGTGTTTTTGATAATCTTATATAGCATTGAATCACTAATTGGAGCAAATTTATTACCCTTGGTATTATTGACTAATGCAATATTTGTCTCAGTACTTAGTGGAAAGTCTGGTAAGTTTAATGAGCGTCGATAATCAATCAACGATGACAGGAGAGCATTTGGTACGGGTATTTCACCATATTTATTACCCTTGCCAATAACACGAAGCCACCATTGACTATGTTTATTGATAAAATCACTCATTTTAGCATTAGCAATCTCACTTCTACGGCAACCCGAAAGATACAATAAATGAAAAATCCATTTAGTACGATTATAAGTTGTTTTTTGTATAGCACTTTCTTTGGGAAGTTTTTCTATATACTCAAGGACATAATCCCATTCTTTATGAGTTAGATAACGTTCGATACTTTTATTTTTGGTTACTAGTCTAGCTGATTTACGTTTTATCAAGCGAAAAGGGTTATTGTTTAGATAACCACTTTGTAATAAATATTCATACATGGTAGTTAAAATTTGTAAATTAAGCTTTATGCTTGAAGGAGATAATCCACGTACAAAAGGTTTCCAGTTGGGATTCTTCCTACTAACAGCAGGGCCACACCAGAACTCAGTTGGAGATGGATTAGCCAAAAAGTTTTGGTAGTCTTGTATATCTTCTCGCTTTATTATTGCTAAAGTAAGCTTATGCTCAAGTCCCCACATAATAAAACGTTCGGCACATTGGCGATATGAAGTGAAGGTGTTATGGCTACTTTCAAACTCCATAAGCCAAGTTTTTATTGCTTCAATATCGTTAGTTGCACGTATACTAAGTCCACCACGTGTGGCATCAATTTGATTTATGACATCTTTGATGACTATCTGTTGCATTATTTAGCCTATTATCTAAGCTACTCGCTTGGTTATTTTTTTATGTAAAATATAAAAAATAGATAAACCAAAAATCCATAATGGAGTTACAAAAACACTCAGTCTCATATCATCCATTTGAGTCATTACAATCATAACAAAAATTAGAGCAAGCATTGCAATTATATTGGTATAAGGAAATAATAATAGTTTGTATTTTACTGCTATATTATTAGCATTTTTATGTTTTCTAAAATACATTTGGGTAATCAAAATTATAAACCAAACAATAAGAATTGACCCTGTTGCAATAGTAAGTAGATACATAATCGCATTTTGGGGGAATAAATAATTAATCAATACTGATAATGCTACAGCTGTTGATGTAGCCAGAATGGCACGTCTAGGAACATGTGACTCAGATCTTAAACTAACAAAATATTTAGGAGCTTGGCCATTTTTGGATAAGTTAAATAACATTCGCGAAGCACTATACAAACAGCTATTAAATGCGGATAAAGCAGCAGTAATTGCAACCATATTCATAGCACCAGCAGCTGCGGCAAATCCCATTTTTCTAAAGATATCAACAAACGGACTAATGTTGGTAGATAAGTTTTCAAAAGGGTAGAGTACGATAATTGCAATCATTGTAAGGATGTAAAATAATAAAATACGAATGATTACACCATTTATCGCCTTTGGTACATTTTTTTGAGGATTTTCAGCTTCACCAGCTGCAATACTTACAAACTCACTACCGCCAAAAGAGAATACTACTATTACAAATGAAATTGCGAAACCTTTATAACCACCAGCAAAAAATAAATCTGGATTCAGGTATTGAGATAATTCAGGATTGGTATCATGTCTAAAGAAAATTAAATATCCTGAAAAAATTAACATTAAAACAATAGTTACAATTTTAATACCTGCAAACCAAAACTCAAACTCACCAAATGCTTTAACACTAATTAGATTAATTGCAGTAAAAAAAATTAGTATAAAAGCACATAGTATATAATGTGGCACACCAGGAATGAAATAGTCAAAAAAGATCGTTACAGCAGTTAATTCAACCATACATACAACGGTGTACTGGAACCAAGCACTCCAACCAGAAATAAACCCAGCATAATTACCAATATAATTAGTTGCATACTGACTAAAAGCCCCTGGATTTGGATCATCTACTGTCATTTCCCCAAGAGCTCTTAAAATAATATAGATGATGAAGCCTCCAAGTAAATAGGATAGTACAATAGATGGGCCTGTTTGATGTATTGATTTGGCAGACCCAAAAAATAACCCAGTACCAATAACCCCCCCTAAAGCAATCATTTGTAAGTGGCGGTTTTTTAGTTTATGTTCTAGTTTTTGCATGTTTATTCCTGTTTAAATATTTTGTTACGAACTAAATATCCTATTGATAATATAATAAGCCATATTGGAGCGATATAGACAGCTAGTTTCATATTGTCCATTTGTAGCATAGTAATTACAACTAGCACAAAGAAAATAATGGCGACTATTGATGAAGCTGGATAGAGTGGCATTTTATACTTAATTAGCCCAATATCAACTTTTTTTCTAAATGAAATTTGAGCAATTAAAATTGCCACCCAGTTAAGAATAGCTGCAATTGTAGCTACAGCTAGAAGAATATTAAATATTTGTTTGGGGTATAAATAATTAAGAATAACAGCAATCATAATAAATATTACTGAGAATATAGTAGCTATATAAGGAACTCCATTTTTACCCAAGCGAGTAAATAGTGTTATGGCATTACCTTGGTTACCCAAATTATATAACATCCGTCCTGTACCGTATATCCCACTATTTAAAGACGATAGTGCAGCGGTTATGGCAACCAAGTTCATAACCGCTGCTGCTTTATATATTCCAATTTTGGTAAATACATCAACAAAAGGACTAACATTACTATCGATTTTATTCCAAGGGTATAAAGACATAATAATAAATAAAGTCGCAATATAAAAGATAACAATTCTAAATATTACTCCATTAATAGCTAATGGGACGTTTTTTTGTGGGTCTTCAGCTTCACCAGCAGTGATACCGACTAACTCAGTGCCACCAAAAGAAAATACTACTACTACAAAAGACATTAAAAAACCTTTGAAGCCATGAGCCATAAAGCCGCCATTTTGCCACAGATTGTTTATATGTGAATTGGTGTTAGTACCAAAGAGTATTAGATATAAGCCAAGCAGTATAAGTGCAATAATTGTAAAAACTTTAATCCCAGCAAACCAAAATTCGAACTCACCAAAATAGCGAACATTTAGTAAATTAATAACAGCAAAGATACATAATATAAAAAGTGAAATTTGCCAATGAGAGAAAGTAGGGAACCAAAAGTCTAAAAACATTGTACTAGCGGTTAGCTCTAACATACAAACTATAATATATAAAAACCAGTAATTCCATCCTGAGATAAAACCAGCGAAACTACCTATGTATTTATACGAATAATAGCTAAATGAACCAACATTTGGCTCATGAACAGTCATTTCACCTAAGGCTCGAAGGATTATATACATTATAATACCACCAACGGCATATGCTAATAAAATAGAAGGTCCTGCAAGATTGATTGATTGACCAGCACCAAAAAAAAGTCCAGTACCAATTGCACTACCTAAGGCAATCATTAATACTTGAGCTTTAGTTAAGCTTTTGATATGTTTGTTAAGCATATGTTTAATTCCTGGTTAGAGAGTTATTCCAAATTCATTATAAATAGGTTGGCATATGTCAGGTAGTGGCGGATTGACACCAACCAATATTCTTCTAAAATTAGCTTCAATACTATGAAAGTCACTACCTATACTAGATAATAGCCCCGTTACTTTGGCTATATGGGCGATATTCATAACCTCATCTTTAGAGTGAGATGAGCTAACAACTTCTATCCCGCGACCACCGTATCCTTTGAATTCATCAATTAATCTTAGCAGTTTGGTACGGGTGAATTTATAACGACTAGGATGAGCAATTACTGCAATTCCACCACTATTAGTAATCCATTTAATAGCATTTTCGAGACTTGACCATTGCTGAGCTACATAGCCTGGTTTACCAGGTGCTAAGTATTTATCAAATGCTTTACCAGGTTTGGCATAGCCATTATCAGTTAAAAATTTATTAAAATGGGTGCGGCTAAGTGCTTTTTCATTTTCACAGTAAGCCATAGCTCCTTCAAAAGCATTTGGTATACCAATCTTAGCTAGATTGCTAGCTATTCGTCTACCTCGATCAATCCGTGAATTTCTCATGATTGCTAGATTGTTTATTAGCTCTTCATTATTTTCATCCACATTAAGCCCCAAAATATGAATAAGAGTATTTCCAGTCCATGTAACTGATATTTCAACGCCACCAATAAAACCTAGCCCAATCTCCTTAGCATAAGACCTTGCTTCAGATACGCCATCAACAGTGTCGTGATCAGTTAGAGCAATATGTTTACCACCATTAGATTTTGCAAGGTTAAGAACTTCTTTAACAGGTAATGCACCATCAGAATTATTTGAATGACAATGAAAATCAATAGGAATAAAATGTGTCGGAATATTGGGCATATATATATACTTTACTTAAATCATACAAAAGCACTGGCTTTATACAACTAAACGAAAATTTTGTGTACTCATCCTGCATTTTACCATACCAATTATAGAGGGGGCTTGGTTAAATTATTATGAGCAAATAATTTAACTATGTTTATCCTAAATAGGATAAAATCCACTATTGTACTTTTGATATATATAAGTATCTTTTGGAGGCTTTAAAATGCATAAGGTTTTAATCATGGGAGCTGGTAAAATTGGGGTTACTGTTGCGGCACTTTTGAATCAAAGTGGGGATTATTTAACTTATGTAAGTGACTTAAATCCACCTTACGAGCTCCCAAAAATTTCTAAAAATCCGATTCAGTTTATAGCTGGAAATGTCAAAGAACCTGCACAAATCATAAAATTTATTAATGATAATAAAATTGAGGCAATCGTATCTTGCCTACCATTTAATCTAACAATTGAAGTTGCCAAAATTGCTCATGCTTGTGAGATTCATTATTTTGATCCAACCGAAGATGTCGCTACCACTAATGCTGTTAATGAACTTGCTAAAACTAGTAAATCTATATTTGCACCACAGTGTGGCTTAGCACCAGGTTTTATTAGTATTGCTGCAAACTCTCTAATAAATGAATTAGATGAAGTTCATGTAGTGAAAATGAGGGTTGGAGCTTTAGCCCAAAGCTCTAGTAATTTTCTGAAATATGCTTTTACTTGGTCAATTGATGGTCTAGTTAACGAATATATTCATCCATGTATCGTCCTTGAAGACGGGGTTAAAAAATCAATACCTGCTCTTGGCGGGGTTGAGAGTATTACTATTGATGGTGATGTATATGAGGCTTTTTATACTTCAGGTGGGGTTGGCTCTATGACCGACACCTATCTTGGCAAGGTTAAATATTTAGACTACAAGACCATTCGTTATCCTGGGCATTGTGAAAAAATGGCATTTTTGTTACAAGATTTAAAACTTCGTGAACGCCCTGAATTACTTAAAGAAATTTTAGGACAAGTAATTCCTCACGTTGAAGATGATAAAGTGGTTGTATATGTAGCGGTACAAGGTTATATACATGGACGTTTAACTGAAAAAACATATTCTAATACTTTATATCCAATAACTATTGATGAAAATACATTTACAGCGATTCAAATGACTACAGCATCGGGTATTTGTACTATTATTGATTTGGTTGTAAAAGAGAAAAAGTTATCAGGTCTAGTCAAACAAGAACAAGTTTCATTAAATGAGTTTATCAATAATCGTTTTGGATCATATTATAAAAAAAGGATTAAATAATGGATTTGTTAAGTAAATTTGGTTGTAGTGGTCGTATGTCAGGTACTGCAATTGGTATGGAATGGCTTGGTAGTGACAATCTATTAGCATCATTTAGCCCAAACGATGGTAGTAAAATTGGTGACGTAGAACAAACCACCTCTGAGCAATTAGAGCTAATAATTAAACGTTCACATGAAGCATTTCTGAAGTTTCGTGATGTGCCTGCTCCTAAAAGAGGTGAATTAGTGCGTCAAATAGGAGATAAACTTCGCATTCATAAAAAAGACCTTGGATTATTAGTTGCTCTTGAAATGGGTAAATCTATTGCCGAGGGCGAGGGTGAGGTACAAGAAATGATAGATATGGCTGATTATTGTGTTGGTCAATCACGAATGTTATATGGTCTCACCACGCATTCCGAACGAACTAATCATCGCCTGTATGAGCAATGGCAACCTTTAGGCGTGGTTGGAGTATTCTCAGCTTTTAATTTTCCAGTTGCTGTATGGGCTTGGAATGCTTTTATAGCTGTTATATGTGGTGATAGTGTTATCTGGAAACCGTCTCCAAAAACTCCAATATGTGCAGTTGTTACTCATAAAATCTGTGCTGAAGTATTAGCATCTAATGGATATGATGATGTGTTTTCGCTAGTTACTTCAAATGATATACCGCTATCACAAAGTATTATTAATGATACAAGAATTCCGTTAATTTCGTTCACTGGTTCAACGAAAGTTGGTCGTGAAGTTGGCTCTAGTGTTGCTAAACGTTTTGGTCGTTCTATTCTAGAATTAAGTGGTAATAACGCAGTTATACTTGATGAAAGTGCTGATCTAAAAACTGTATTACCAGCTTTAGTGTTTTCTGCAGTTGGAACGGCTGGACAAAGATGTACTACTCTTAGACGTTTAATTATCCATGAAAACATATATGATCAAACGGTAGCGTTACTAGGTCATGCTTATGAACAAATAAAGATTGGAGATCCATCTAATCCCAAAAATCATATGGGGCCATTAATTGATAAAGATGCAGTTAAATTGTTTGAGAATGCTATTAATCTTGCAAAAAGTGAAAATGGTAAAATAGTCTATGGTGGTAATGTAATTAAAGGAAAAGGTAGTTTTGTAGAGCCAACTATTATAGAAGCTAAGCCAGGTTTTAAAATTGTAAATGAAGAGACATTTGCACCTATATTATATGTTATGCCTTTTAGTAATATTAATGAGGCAATATCTATCAATAATCAAGTAGATCATGGTCTATCTTCAGCAATATTTACCCAAGATATGCGTAATATGGAACATTTTTTATCAGCTCATGGTAGCGACTGTGGTATTGCTAATGTTAATATTGGTACTTCTGGAGCTGAAATCGGTGGGGCATTTGGTGGTGAAAAAGATACTGGTGGTGGTCGCGAATCTGGAACTGACTCTTGGAAAATGTATATGAGACGCCAAACGGTTACAATTAATTATGGGAGTGAGTTAACCTTAGCTCAAGGTATTCAATTTAATCTTTAGGAGATAAATCATGACACTTGAACAGTTATTCGATAATTTGTGGACTCAGTATATAGTTGAAAGCCCAGCTTCAAAAGAAATTTATGATTTGTTTGTAGCTCATGGCGAAATAGTAGTTAATGATCATATTGCAATACGTACTTTTGATGATGCACGAGTTAATGTTAAAGTTTTGGGACGTTTTTTTGAGGCGTTAGGGTATAAAGAGTGTGGTGAGTATAATTTTGTAGTTAAAAAACTGTATGCGAAACATTATGAACATACAACAGATGATACCAAACCAAAGATTTTTATTAGTGAGTTAATAACTAGTGAGTTTAGTCCATTTCTTCAAGCAACAGCTAAACAATTAGTTGATTCTATACCTGAAGCAACATTAAACTCGTCAGCGTTGCTTTATTCTGGAACATTGTGGGGTGAACCTGATTATGATATTTATCAAAAGCTTTTAAGTGAATCAGAATATGCTGCATGGTTATATATTTTTGGGTTTAGAGCAAATCATTTCACAGTGTTTCTGAATTATATGACTAAATTAAAATCTGTTGAAGAAGTTAATCAATTTATTAAAGCTAATGGCTATAAATTAAACTCATCAGGTGGCGAAATAAAAGGAACTACTATTGACTTGTTAGAACAGTCTAGTACTATGGCAAATGAGGTGAAAGTTAAATTTAAACAAGGTACTTATAGTGTTTTAAATAGCTATTATGAATTTGCAAGACGCTATCCAAAGCCAGATGGTAGATTATATCAAGGATTTGTAACAGCATCTGCTGATAAAATCTTTGAAAGCACCGATGTTACTACTAAATAATTTTATATTGAATTTTAAACATAAACAAAGGGATTTTAATGGAGCGCGTATATAATTTTTCTGCAGGGCCTGCAGCACTACCTGAATCTGTATTACAAAGAATGAAGGAAGAGGTTTTTAATTGGCGTGGTACTGGTGTGTCGGTAATGGAGATTGGGCATCGTACAACGGTGTTTCAAGATATGTTGGGGCTTCTGGAGTCTAAAATTAGAAAGCTAATGAACGTGCCAAATAATTATAAAGTATTGTTTTTAGCTGGTGGAGGTCAGGGTTTATTTAGCTTAATCCCTATGAATCTTACCGCTAAAAATAAAGCAGTTGATTATTTTGTAACAGGTATTTGGTCTGATAGAGCAGCTAAATATGCTAAACGTTATGCTAATGTTAATGTAGTTACCACTGCAACATCATCACATATTCCTGATAAAAACACATGGAGGCTTAACCCAAAAGCAAAATATGCTTTTTATTGCCCCAATGAAACAATAAATGGAATTAGCTTCTCTCAAACCCCACATACAGGAAGCGTGCCACTCGTAGCAGACTTGACCTCTTGTATATTATCACAAAACATAGAAGTGAGCCGTTATGGGGTTTTATTTGCGGCGGCTCAGAAGAATCTTGGTATTGCTGGAGTGTCTTTATTAATTATCAGAGATGATATTCTTGATGAAGCACTAGATATTGTACCTGATGTATTTAATTTTAAAACCCAAAGTGAAAATAACTCACTATTAAATACGATTCCAACCTTTCCTGTATATATGATGGATTTAATGATTGATTGGGTAAATGAACAAGGTGGTGTAACTAAAATGGAACAAAATTCTTTAGTTAAATCTGATAAACTGTATAAAGCAATTGATGATAGTTCTTTTTACAATAATCTAATCGAAACACAATATCGCTCAAAAATAAATATACCTTTTTCGCTGCCAAGTAAGGAACTGCTTGATAAGTTTTTGATAGAGGCTGGACAGGAAGATCTTAAATATCTAGCAGGC